>NZ_JBFRST010000071.1:0-716 GCF_041473705.1 Vibrio sp. 10N.222.55.B11 | reverse complement strand
ACCGATTCTAGGGTGGCTTGCTCTACGGGTTTACCCGCCAGTCCCGCTTCGATGGCCAGCTTGCCATGCCAGAAGGTGTTTTCTTCTTGGTCTTTTTCCTTGAGGTAATAGTTATCGCCCGCGTTTTTTTCTAAAGAGACGTCAGGTAGGTCTTTGGGGTTTTCTTCGCTGAGATAATATTTGGCAGCGCCAGAAGCGGATTTTAATGGGCTAATAGAAAGCATGAGTATTTTCCTTATGCAACGCAAATTGCCGCTAGCAGCAAAACTGAGCGGTGAGTGGAGGTTAAGGGGGAAGTGGAATTAAAAGAGGTGTGGTTACAAAATGATCCCAACACAAGCAAAGGAATTGCTAGCGGTTAACGTTCGTTCTTCGTGAATGATGACGCCATTTTCATCAATGTGAATGGATGTAATGCCCGCTTTAAATCGGTCTAACGCTACAATTTCTTCATTGGTTAAATGCTTGCCATGAGTCAGGCATTCTAGATGGTTAAAGCTGTATTCATCGGCGGCCATCGCTAGTTTCGAAGAATCAGAATGCTTCATGCACTCATTGCCATACAGCCAATCTTGAGCACACTCTATATTTGGCTCTAACTGGTAAGTCATATGGTGGGTGACGCTTGCAAAAGAATGGGACTGGCTTGTCCATTTGTAGCTCACTTGAAAACAATCAACCTCATCGGGAATGACGGCATACCAACCTCGACTTTT
>NZ_JBFRST010000070.1:0-23463 GCF_041473705.1 Vibrio sp. 10N.222.55.B11 | reverse complement strand
TTAAGTGAACGGCATTACTCCCTAGGGAGCCTTTGTTGTATCTGACGGTATCAAATTTAGATTAAGCGTCTTTTTTGTCTTCGTTCTACACTTTGTCTTTTGATGCCTTATCTTTTGATGCGTCGTCGTCATTCGTTGATTTTGCATCTGAAGAGTCGTTGTCTGCTGGAGTTTCTTCCTCGTCCTCGTCATCGCGGTTTTCGATAACACCGTGTGTCTCTTTCCACTTCTCCCAGCGTTGGAACGCCAGTTCTTGCATGTCAGTCGTCTTATCCGCTTCGTCGACAATCTCTTCGCCCACTAGGTGCTCAAAGATGTCTTCTAGGGTGATGATGCCCTGAATAGTGCCGTATTCGTCCACAACTAAAGACAGTTGCAGGCGGTTTGCCATCATCTGGTCAAAGGCCTTAGCCAAGCCCATGTTGTTCAGCAACACGTGGATAGGGCGCATTACTTCACCCAAAGCTTTCTCACCACAACCGGCTTGCTGCAATCTAAATAGCTCTAAGCGGTGAACAAAACCGATGATGTTGTCACTCTGCTCGCTGTAAACCAGCGGACGTGAGAATGGCGTGTCTTTATGTTGTTCTAGGAACGTATTCACACTCATTTCCGCATCAACACGGAATACCACTGGGCGCGGCGTCATTACCTGAGTCACGGGTACATCTTGAATACCCAGTAGGTTGCTCAGGATTTTTGACTCGCCTTCTGCAAATTCACCGCTCTCTTTTGCCAAAATCGCCATTGCAGATAACTCATCACGCATTTTTGGTGCTTGGTGGCCACGAGCAAGACGTTTGGTGATCTGTTCTGAGAACCATACAAACGGTGTTAGGAAGAACACCATCCAACGAAGCACGCTTGCCGAAGCAGGAGCAAGTTGACGCCAGTAGGTTGCACCAATGGTTTTTGGAACAATCTCAGATAATACCAAGATACCTAGCGTTAGCACGGCAGAGAAGACACCTAACCATTGGCTACCAAAAACGACAGCCGCTTGTGCACCTGCTGTCGCAGCACCGATAGTATGGGCGATGGTGTTGAGCGTTAAAATTGACGCAAGCGGGCGGTCAATATCTGTTTTCAGTTTGTCTAAAGACTCTGCTGCAGGGTGCCCATTTTGTTTTAGTTGAGCAATGTAGCTCGGACTAATACTCAAAAGTACAGCTTCCAAAACAGAACAAATGAAAGAAACTCCAATAGCAATGGAGACGTAAATAGATAGCAGCAGCATGTTTGCCCTTAAATTAAATTGTACGCTTTAGCAGCGATTCAGCGTGGATTATAGTGAAAAAGTAGTGGCTAGGTCATCATTAATTTTGCTCTCAGCCCCTTTTAAACAAGGGCTTGCTTAATAAAATCAGTAACAAATTGTGAGTTATTACTCATATTATGGCTAAAACTACGGCATTAGAGCTAAAGATCGACGACAAACCTTTGCCAGATGGGGCATTTATGTTTTAGAGTGAATTGAATTCAAAAATACAAAGAAGGGAAACCTAAAATGAACAAGACTCAATTAATCGACTTTATTGCTGAAAAAGCGGACCTTTCTAAAGCACAAGCTAAAGCTGCTCTAGAAGCGACTCTTGGCGGTGTTACAGATGCTCTTAAAGATGGCGATCAAGTTCAGCTAATTGGTTTTGGTACTTTTAAAGTAAACCACCGTGCAGCTCGCACTGGTCGTAACCCAAAAACTGGTGATGAGATCCAAATCGCTGCTGCAAATGTTCCAGCATTTGTTGCAGGTAAAGCGCTGAAAGATTCAGTGAAATAATCTAAACTGTACCGAGGTAGTCGTATTCCACCTCGGTACAGGTTTTTATGAAAAAAGCATTTCTTCTCGTTTCACTATTATCTACATTTCTTATTGGCTGTTCTTCAACAAGCCCTCGCAAAAACCTAGAGCAATTTGAAACTCACACTGGCGGCCAAGTCATGGGCGACGCGACGAGTTTCTACTGGGTTACAAACAAGCTAACACAACCTCATACTTCAGCTGACTACGTCACTGTCGGCGATTACGGCTGGTACCAAACTGATTATGCTTGGTCAGAAGGCGTGCTTCGTGAATTCATTCGTGAAGGCGAGCAGCGTAACTCTTCTAATGAGCTGGTTCCCTATCGAGTCCATGTGCGTTTCAATAAGTCAGGCGAAGCTGTGTATCAACAGTATCGTATTGATAGCAAAATCTTACCTATCCAAGCCAAGCAGCTTGAAAACTATCAGAAAGAAGCGACGTCGGTTCTAGAGACCACAACGAAGCAGCATGATGAAGGGCTTAGGCTGATTCAGGGTTACTGGAATGGCAGCTCTTTTAAAACGTGCGCTGGTGGTGAGTTTGATCGCATTGAATTTAACCAGACCTTGCCAGGCTTCGTGATTGACCGATTGGCGTCTGTGGAAAGCTATGCGGCGTTTCTTGGCAGTGATTCACTGGGTAAGATGAGCGTGGAAGAGTTACTGATGCTGGCTGAAGACAGCCATGATTGTGTCGTTAGGCCATCATTGTTGAAAGAATAGCGAGTAATCAAAGGATTGAGAGTATTTGGCCTACTGTAGGCCAAGTGCCTATTTGTCTGTACAAATACAGATTCTTGTGTAAATGAGATAATAAAAGGCGCCTATTGAGGCGCCTTTTTCTGTTATTCACTTGCTGTCATTTGCTTACTGTTATTGGAAAGTAAGCGAGCAACAAGATTGTTTACTGCTCTTGTTCGCGCGCAATCGCACGGTAACCAATATCATTGCGGTGGAACATACCATTCCAGCTAACTTGCTTCGTCAACGCGTAAGCGCGCTCTTGAGCCTCAGAAACCGTATTGCCCAGTGCTGTTGCACAAAGTACACGACCGCCGTTTGTCACAACGTCGCCAGCTTCATTATTTGTCGTACCCGCGTGGAAAACCTTTTGGCCTTCAACTTCGCTTGTTGGTAGTGAAATAACGTCACCTTTTGCGTAGTCAGCAGGGTAACCGCCAGCCGCAAGAACAACACCGATAGAAGCGCGTGGATCCCACTTCGATTCTGCTTCGTCGAGCTTCTCGTCGATAGCCATTAGGCAAAGTTCAACAAGGTCTGACTCCATACGCATCATGATAGGTTGCGTTTCAGGGTCGCCAAAGCGGCAGTTGTATTCGATAACTTTAGGTGTGCCGTCAGCATCGATCATTAGGCCAGCGTAAAGGAAACCTGTGTAAGGTGCGCCTTCTGCGTCCATACCACGTACCGTTGGGTAGATAACTTCCTCAAGGATACGGTTGTGGATTTCTGGAGTTACAACCGGCGCAGGAGAGTAAGCACCCATGCCGCCCGTGTTTGGCCCAGTGTCTTTGTCGCCAACACGTTTGTGATCTTGGCTGGTGGCCATAGGAAGCACGCTAGAGCCGTCAACCATTACGATGAAGCTTGCTTCTTCGCCTTCGAGGAACTCTTCGATAACAACGCGGCTGCCTGCTTCGCCAAAGGCGTTGCCCGCTAGCATGTCTTTGATTGCGTCTTCTGCTTCTTCAAGGGTCATCGCAACGATAACGCCTTTACCTGCCGCAAGACCGTCAGCTTTCACTACGATAGGAGCGCCTTGCTCGCGAACGTAAGCGATAGCTGGCTCAATCTCAGTGAAGTTTGAGTAGTAACCTGTTGGGATATCATGACGAGCTAGGAAGTCTTTAGTGAATGCTTTAGAGCCTTCAAGCTGTGCTGCAGCTTGAGTAGGGCCGAAGATTGGCAAACCTACTTCGCGGAATGCATCAACCACACCGATAACCAATGGTGCTTCAGGGCCCACGATAGTCAGTTCGATTTTTTTATCTTGAGCAAACGCGACTAAACCAGCGATGTCTTCAACGCCGATGTTTACGTTCTCTAGTTTTGGCTCAAGTGCAGTACCTGCGTTACCTGGAGCGATGAATACTGTTTCAACGTTTGGGTTTTGTGCTGCTTTCCAACCTAGTGCATGCTCACGACCGCCAGCACCAATAATTAATACATTCATTTTATTTTACCTTTGATAGCTTCATCAGATTACCTATTTCGGCGTCAAACATGCTCACTTATAGTCATAAGCTCCGCGTGTTTTCCTTGAACTAGGCAATCTGATTTTGCTCTAAAAATTAAAATTTCTATTAACGTTGATGAGTAAAACGCCAACATTAATGAACGGTTAAACGAATAAAAAAGGCTCTAGGAAAACCTAGAGCCTATTCTGATTAGTGGCGGAAGTGACGCATGCCCGTAAAGATCATCGCCATGCCGTGTTCGTCTGCTGCTGCGATAACTTCGTCATCACGCATAGAACCACCCGGTTGGATAACACACTTGATGCCAGCCTCTGCAGCCGCGTCGATACCGTCACGGAATGGGAAGAATGCATCTGATGCCATCACACAGCCTTCAACCTGTAGACCTTCGTCTGCAGCTTTGATGCCTGCGATTTTCGCAGAGTAAACGCGGCTCATTTGGCCAGCGCCAACACCAATTGTCATGTCGCCTTTCGAGTAAACGATAGCGTTAGATTTAACGTATTTCGCTACTTTCCAGCAGAATAGAGCATCTTTCAATTCTTCAGCTGTAGGTTGGCGCTTAGAAACCACTTTAAGGTCATCTTCAGACACCATGCCTTGGTCGCGGTCTTGAACTAGCAAACCACCGTTAACGCGTTTAACGTCAAAGCCAGTTGTCTTCGTTGTCCACTCACCACACTCAAGTAGGCGAAGGTTTTTCTTAGCCGCTACGATTGCTACTGCTTCAGCAGAAACTGATGGTGCAATGATAACTTCAACGAATTGACGCTCAGTGATAGCCGTTGCTGTTGCAGCGTCTAGCTCACGGTTGAAAGCGATGATGCCGCCAAATGCAGAAGTTGGGTCTGTTTTGAATGCACGGTCGTAAGCTTCTAGGATGTCTTCACCTAGTGCAACACCACATGGGTTAGCGTGCTTAACGATCACACATGCTGGCTGGTCGAACTCTTTCACACACTCAAGTGCTGCGTCGGTGTCAGCGATGTTGTTGTAAGAAAGGGCTTTACCTTGAATCTGGCGAGCTGTAGAAACTGATGCTTCTTCAGGGTTTGCTTCAACGTAGAATGCGGCTGCCTGGTGGCTGTTCTCACCGTAGCGCATGTCTTGCTTTTTCTCGAACTGTTGGTTGAACGTGCGAGGGAATTTGCTCTTGTTTTCAGGAGAAGGTTCGTCACCTTCTTTGTTCTCACCGTAAGATGGAACCATAGTGCCGAAGTAGTTTGCGATCATGCCGTCGTAAGAAGCGGTGTGCTCGAATGCTGCGATAGCGAGGTCGAAGCGAGTCTCTAGTGTTAGAGATTTATCGTTCGCGTCCATTTCAGCGACAACGCGCTCGTAGTCGTGTGCGTTAACAACGATCGTTACGTCTTTGTGGTTTTTCGCTGCAGAGCGAACCATTGTAGGGCCGCCGATGTCGATGTTCTCAACAGCATCAGCAAGGGTACAACCTTCTTTAGCAACGGTTTCTGCGAATGGGTATAGGTTTACAACAACCATATCGATAGGGTTGATACCGTGAGTTTCCATCACGTCATCATCTTGGCCACGACGGCCTAGAACACCACCATGAACTTTTGGGTGCAGAGTCTTAACACGGCCATCCATCATTTCTGGGAAACCAGTGTAGTCAGATACTTCTGTAACAGAGATGCCTTTTTCAGCAAGCAGGCGAGCAGTGCCACCGGTAGATAGGATATCTACACCACGGTTAGCAAGAGCTTGTGCAAATTCAACGATACCAGTTTTGTCTGATACGCTGATTAGAGCGCGGCGAATTGGACGAGCGTTATTCATGCTTCCATCTTCCTCAAATTCATGGGGTTAAAATAAAGATATTTGCCAAAAAAGAACTTGTTTCTATCTTCTTAGCGTGGATTATCTTAGATACCAGTAAGAGATAAAATATTGGCCAGTTTTGGTAAAGACCTTTTGGGTTAGTCTTATGATTAAGCTATAAGATAACCAACTCCAAATTTGATGGCGCAGATTCTAACTAATTTATTACAAAAAAGCTCGCGCAATCGTTTGGCATCTCAAAATTAATTATGAAAAGTGCCATTTCAGCCTGAAAAGTAACGATAAGGTTAATTGTGGAATGGACGAAACAGTAGGAAAAAACATGTTTCAGATCGGTGAATTAGCGAAGCGATGCGGTGTGACAGCCGATACCTTGCGATTTTATGAGAAGAATAACCTGATCGCGCCAGCCAGTCGCAGTGACTCGGGTTATCGCCTATATGATGAAAATAACCAGAAACAGGTGACGTTTATTCTCAAATCTAAAGCGTTGGGGCTGAGTTTGGACGAGATTAAAGAATTGCTTGAGATTCGCCTCGAGGCCACACAGCACAGTTGCTCTGAAGTGAAGTCGATTACCTCAGCAAAGCTAGAGATGATTGATGAGAAGATTACCGAGTTAACTAAGATTCGCACCGCACTTAAAAAGATTAATGATGCGTGTTGTGGTCACGTAGACGATGATGCAAGCCATTGTTCGATTCTGGCAGCCTTGGATTCCGCAAACGTCGACAAAGGGCGCTGTTGTCGCACTGGAGAGTAATCAGCCACTATCACGGATCGACAAGCCAAAAAAAAGCCAAACTCAACAATGAGCTTGGCTTTCAATTCAATAAATTACGAAAGAACGATTAGTTCATGCCGTATTTTTTAAGTTTCTTGCGAAGAGTACCGCGGTTAATACCCATCATGGTTGCTGCGCGAGTTTGGTTACCGCGAGTGTACTGCATGATAGTGTCTAGTAGTGGCTGTTCAACTTCAGCTAATACTAATTCGTATAACTCGCTGACTTCTTGACCGTTTAATTGAGCAAGGTAATTTTTCAATGATGCTTTAACTGAGTCACGTAGTGGCTTCTGCGTGATTTGGTCTTGTGATGTAACTGTAGTTACTGTCAATGCTTCTGAAGTCAGATTTTGTTCGAACATATTCGGTCTAGCTCTTCTCGTAATTATGGTGCAACGTTATCAAAAAAACCTTCTAGCGCTTCAAGCTGCAGATCACCTGCTTCGAATGCGTTGAAGGTACGGCGAAACTCACTCGCTTGTTCATGTTCTTTTAGATACCAACCCACATGCTTACGAGCGATGCGAGGGCCTAAAAACTCTCCATAAAATTCATGTAGAGCGTGCACATGACCAAGCATGATGTCTTTCACTTCCGAAATCGGGAGTGGGTCCATCGTGGTGCCGTTTTCCAAATAGTGTAGGATTTCGTTAAAAATCCAAGGACGTCCTTGGGCAGGTCGACCTATCATTAAAGCATCAGCGCCGGTGTACTCCAGCACAAACTTCGCTTTTTCCGGACTATCGATATCACCGTTAGCGATAACCGGAATAGATACTGCTTGTTTCGCTGCTTTAATGTGTTTGTATTCTGCCTCACCTTTGTACATACAAGCGCGAGTTCTTCCATGGAGCGCAAGAGCTTGTATGCCGCAGTCTTCGGCTATTTTCGCGATTTGGACACAGTTTCTATTGTCTGTATCCCAGCCTGTGCGCGTTTTCAACGTTACTGGAACGTCGACAGCATTTACCACCGCTTTCAGAATGTCTTCAATGAGTTCTGGATGCTGCAGTAAGGCTGAGCCCGCAAGCTTCTTATTCACTTTTTTGGCTGGACAACCCATGTTGATATCGATGATTTGCGCACCGTTATCGACATTAAATTGAGCAGCCTCGGCCATAAGCTGTGGATCTGCACCAGCGATTTGTACTGAACGAATGCCCGATTCGCCTTCATGTACCATTCGCTGCTGAGACTTTGACGTTTTCCAAACTTTCGGATTGGAGGACATCATTTCACTGACTGCCATCCCCGCACCGTAGCGAAGACACAACTCACGGAATGGTCTATCCGTTACGCCAGCCATAGGAGCGACGATTAGATTGTTCTTAAGTTGATAATTTCCGATTTTCAAAAATGTCATCACAGTTCTGTACCAGCAAGGGCGCGCATTTTACGCATTTTTTCGCTGCGTGAAAAGACTAATATTTGAGCATTTACAATTTGTTTTTGTAATTTGTTTAAATTTCAGTCAATTAGCGCCCAAAGTCTTGTCTAGCCTTGCTTGCGACCTGAGATTCGACACCATTCTTGTTGTTCGATGATCGGATCAATGTGAAGCTCATCACGATAATAAGTGGCAACATCTTCTGCTTGTGTATCTAAAACACCCGACATCGCAAGTACACCATTTGGCTTAACTAGGCCCTTGATGATGCCAGAAAGGTCGCGTAATGGACCCGCAAGAATGTTGGCAACAACAACGTCTGCTAGCAAACCTTCCGGTTGATCTTGTGGCAAGAACACCTCTAGTTGCTCAGCAACGCCATTGCGTTGTGCGTTGTCTTTTGATGCAAGCAGAGCTTGAGGATCAATGTCGATCCCGATAACTTTTGCTGCGCCTAGTTTGATCGCAGCGATCGCTAGGATGCCTGAGCCACAACCGAAGTCGATCACGGTTTTGCCTGCAAGGTCTAAGCCTTCAAGCCACTCAAGACACAATGCCGTTGTCGGGTGAGTACCTGTACCAAATGCAAGGCCAGGGTCTAGCATTACGTTAACAGCGTCAGGTTCAGGGATATCGCGCCAGCTAGGGCAGATCCATAAACGCTCACCAAACTTCATTGGGTGGAAGTTGTCCATCCATTCACGCTCCCAATCCTTGTCTTCAATTTGCTCTACTTTATGAGCAAAGTCTGCAGGGAACATGTTGCTTGCTTTAATCTGCGCTAGAACGACACCAGTATCAGTCTCAGCGTCGTAAAGCGCGAGAATGTCAGTATCACCCCAAAGGCGAGTTTCGCCTGGCAGAGGCTCAAATACAGGGGTATCTTGTGCATCCAGGAAAGTTACAGAAAGAGCACCAGTCTCTTCCATTAACATGTCGCCGATTTGTTCGGCATTTTCATTGGTAGCATTAAGCTTGATTTGAATCCAAGGCATGGCTGCATCTTCTATATGAGAAAAATTGGATGGCGAGTCTAGCAGAAAATATGAGCAAATTCACCAAAACCCCACGGAATATAATGGGGATTAAAGATTGATTTTTTCGGCGGTTCAAAAACAAAAATGCTCACCGAAGTGAGCATTTTGACTGTTCTTAAACGAACGGATTATGACAAACCAAGTTTCTTCTCAAGGTAGTGGATGTTTGCACCACCGTGTTGGAAGTTTTCGTCGTTCATAATAGACAGTTGAAGCTCAGTATTAACGTTAATACCTTCAACAATCATTTCACCCAATGCGTTCTTCATACGAGCGATAGCAACATCACGGTTCTCACCGTAAGTGATCAGCTTACCAATCATTGAATCGTAGTGTGGTGGCACTGTGTAACCCGTGTAGATGTGAGATTCCCAACGTACGCCCATGCCGCCTGGTGCGTGGAAACGTTCAATCTTACCTGGTGAAGGTAGGAAACGAACTGGATCTTCAGCATTGATACGACATTCGATTGAGTGGCCACGCAGCTTAATGTCATCCTGAGTGAATGATAGAGGCTGACCAGCTGCAATACGTAGCTGTTCTTTCACTAGGTCGATACCCGTTACCATTTCAGTAATCGTGTGTTCAACCTGGATACGAGTGTTCATTTCGATGAAGTAGAATTCACCGTTCTCGTATAGGAATTCAAATGTACCTGCACCGCGGTAACCGATCTCAATACATGCACGAGTACAACGTTCGCCAATGTACTTACGCATCTCTTCAGTGATACCTGGAGCTGGCGCTTCTTCCACAACTTTCTGGTGACGACGTTGCATTGAACAGTCACGCTCACCTAGGTGGATAGCATTACCTTGGCCATCTGCAAGCACTTGTACTTCAATGTGACGTGGGTTTTCTAGGAATTTCTCCATGTAAACCATGTCGTTGTTGAAACATGCTTTTGCTTCAGCACGAGTCATCGCGATAGCTTCTGTTAATTCTGCTTCAGAACGAACAACACGCATACCACGACCGCCGCCGCCGCCAGATGCCTTGATGATAACTGGGAAGCCAATGCGTTTAGCGTGCGCTTTGTTTTTTGCTTCGTCGTCGTCAAGAGGGCCGTCAGAACCTGGTACACAAGGTACGCCAGCTTTCTTCATTGACGTGATAGCTGACACTTTGTCACCCATCATGCGAATGGTTTCAGCTTTAGGGCCAACGAAGATAAAGCCACTGCGCTCTACCTGTTCTGCAAAGTCTGCATTTTCAGATAGGAAGCCGTAGCCAGGGTGAACAGCTACTGCACCTGTAACTTCAGCTGCGCTGATGATACGAGGGATGTTTAGGTAGCTATCGATACCACGAGCTGGACCGATACAAATGGTTTCGTCTGCAAGCAGTACGTGCTTAAGATCACGGTCAGCAGTTGAGTGAACCGCTACCGTTTTAATGCCAAGCTCTTTACATGCACGCAGAATACGTAGTGCAATCTCACCACGGTTCGCGATTACTAATTTATCTAACATAATGAGTGCTCTCTATTATTCGATAATTACTAGAGCTTGGTCGAATTCTACTGGTTGACCGTCTTCAACTAGGATAGCTGTTACAACACCAGATTTATCAGCTTCGATTTGGTTCATCATTTTCATTGCTTCAACGATACATAGCGTTTCGCCAGCAGTTACAGATTGACCAACTTTAACGAATGGTTTTGCGTCTGGGCTTGGAGCGCCGTAGAAAGTACCAACCATTGGAGAAAGAACTTGGTGACCAGCTGGAACTGCTGCTTCTGCTGCTACAGGTGCCGCCGCAGGAGCTGCTGCCGCTACAGGTGCTGGAGCAGCTGCATATTGAACAGGTGCTACAGGTGCAGTGCTGTTACGACTGATTCGTACTGACTCTTCACCTTCAGAGATTTCTAGCTCAGAAATACCAGACTCTTCAACCAATTCGATTAGCTTTTTGATTTTGCGAATATCCATTGTTTCTTTCTCTTTATCTGTTAATTGAACTTACTCTATGACTGAGTAGGTTAGTAATAGTTCGTTGTTTATGTTTACTTTGAGTTGAGCTTGCTGAGCGCAGCGGTCAAAGCAAATTGATAACCTTGGGCACCTAAGCCACAAATCACACCTTCTGCTTTATCAGATAGGTAAGAGTGATGACGGAATGGTTCACGCGCGTGAACATTCGATAGATGAACCTCAATAAATGGTATGGCAACGCCAAGTAGTGCATCACGCAGTGCCACACTGGTATGTGTAAAGGCTGCTGGGTTGATAATAATAAAATCAACATTTTGATAAGCACTATGGATAGCTTCAATCAGTTCGTACTCACGATTTGACTGTAAGTGAGATAGCTCAACATCGTGTGCTTTCGCTTGCTCGGTCAGTGAGCTAATAATCTGGTCAAGTGTTTGAGAACCGTAGTGTGCGGGCTCTCTAAGGCCTAACAGGTTAAGGTTTGGGCCATTTAAAACTAGAATGCGAAACTTTGTAGACATCGTGGGGCTATCTTCCTTTATCGTGTTTACGAACGTGAATGTTGCCATTTTATTGAAAATTTGCGGTTAATTTCCAGTGAGAAAAACCCAAATTTAAAAATTAGAACCAGATTATAGCTAATTCAGCGCAAATCGCAGCAATTTACTGGTCTAATCTCCTATTGATACAGCTTGGAATTGTTACCAACTTAACAAAAAAGCGTCTTAGCCTTAATTTGGGGCGGGATATTTGAGATCAAGATCAGCCATAAAAAAAACCGCCACATAGGTGACGGTTTAGAAAGTGCTGTTTTAAACAGTGATTAGCTGCTGTGACTGGTTGCTTATGCCAGTTCTGCTTTCTCGGCAATCAGCTTATCAACCACACTTGGGTCGGCCAGTGTCGAGGTATCACCTAGGTTACCTGTATCGCCAGTCGCGATTTTACGCAGGATACGACGCATGATTTTACCCGAACGAGTTTTTGGTAGAGAGTCGGTCCAGTGCAGTACATCTGGCGTTGCAATTGGGCCAATCTCTTTACGTACCCAGTCTTTTACTTCTTTATGAAGCTCTGCGGTTGGGAACTCACCATCATTCAGCGTGATGTAAGCGTAAATTGCTTGGCCTTTAATATCATGAGGGATACCCACAATCGCGGCTTCTGCAATCTTATCGAACGCGACTAGAGCCGATTCAATCTCAGCAGTACCCATACGGTGACCTGATACGTTAAGTACATCATCGACACGCCCCGTAATCCAGTAGTAACCGTCTTCATCACGACGAGCGCCGTCACTGGTGAAGTACATGCCTTTAAAGGTCGAGAAGTAAGTCTGTTCGAAGCGGTCATGATCGCCATGAACGGTACGCATTTGGCCTGGCCAAGAGTCAAGAATCACTAGGTTGCCGTCTGTTGCACCCTCAATGATGTTACCCATGTTATCAACCAGTGCCGGTTGCACACCGAAGAATGGACGAGTTGCAGAGCCCGGTTTCAGGTCTGTTGCGCCTGGTAGCGGTGCAATCAAGATACCGCCCGTTTCTGTTTGCCACCATGTATCAACAATTGGAGATTGCTCATTACCGATTGTTTTGTAGTACCACTCCCACGCCTCTGGGTTGATAGGTTCACCCACTGAGCCCATGATTCTTAGGCTGTCACGAGAAGTACCTTCAACGGCTTCATTGCCTTTCGCCATCAATGCACGAATAGCCGTTGGCGCCGTATAAAGAATATTAACTTGGTGCTTATCGACCACTTCGCTCATGCGGCTGGTGTTCGGGTAATTTGGCACGCCTTCAAACAGAATCGTTTTTGCGCCATTAGCAAGCGGTCCGTAAACAAGATATGTGTGACCGGTAATCCAACCCACATCGGCTGTACACCAGAAAGTCTCGCCTTCTTGGTAATCGAATACGTATTTGAAGGTCATCGCAGCATAAACAAGGTAGCCACCTGTGGTGTGCATAACGCCTTTAGGTTTACCTGTTGAGCCTGACGTATAAAGGATGAATAGTGGATCTTCTGCGTTCATCTCTTCTGGTGGGCAATCTGCAGATACATTAGCAATAGCATCGTGCCACCACACATCGCGATGTTCGTGCCATGCCACATCACCGCCAGTGCGTTTGAATACAACAACCTTCTCGATGTTTTTCACTTCAGGGTTCGTCAGTGCTTCATCGACATTCTTTTTCAGTGGAACAGCACGGCCGCCACGCACGCCTTCATCGGCAGTGATAACGACTTTAGAATTTGAATCGATAATACGACCAGACAGTGCTTCTGGTGAGAAACCACCAAATACGACTGTGTGAACCGCACCGATACGGGTACACGCCAGCATGGCTACTGCCGCTTCTGGCACCATTGGCATGTATAAACAAACCACATCACCTTTGCGCACGCCTTGCTCTTTTAGAGCATTCGAAAACAGGCACACTTCTTTATGCAGTTCATTAAAAGTTAGAGTTTTATCATCTGCCGGGTCATCGCCTTCCCAGATGATAGCGACTTCATCACCGCGCTCAGCAAGGTGGCGGTCGATACAGTTAGCCGAAACGTTAAGCGTGCCATCTTCAAACCAGCAAATATCAATGTGGCCAGGGTCGAAAGAGGTGTTTTTTACTTGTGTGAAAGGTTTGATCCAATCAACGATTTTTCCGTGTTCACCCCAAAAGCCTTCAGGGTCAGAAACAGATTGCTGGTACATGGCTAGGTAAGTGTCATTATCCGCGTGTGTGGTTGATTTAATATTTTCTTTTACCGGATAAACGTGGGCTTCACTCATTGCATCTCTCCTTGTGCCTACATTCCTAATGAACTGGCAACTTCCTTTGTGTTCAGTTTCTAGGTCTATTACAGAACCGTCTTTGTGTTATCACTCTCGGCTAGGACGGCGATTTCCACAATTAGACTTTAGGATGAGACGCTGCTTTTCACTTACAAAATAGCGAGTTAAGTTCAATTTTGAGATGTTGCTCTCTATGTGAAGCGCCAGTGGTTGAATTAAGAATAAGAAGAGTTGAAACGGGGAAGGTCACCATGTTTCAGGCGCACAAAGATCAGCGCAGCGGAGATAGCGTCTTGTAATGCATCATGTTTATTGACCGGGATAGGTAAATCGAGTTGGCGACAGATGGCGTCCATACTGAGATCAAAATAGGCATTGGGCAGCTGTCTTTCGAGTTTGTCTTGATAGAGTTGGCTCACTTCGACTAATCGGTTAGGCAGTGGAAATCCAAGCTGTTTTAAACAGGCGCGGTCGAGAATTTTTTTATCATAGCGGATGTGATAGCCGACTAAAGGACGATTTCCAATGAAGTTCAGTAGCTCGATTAAAGCCTGTTTTTCTTCGATGCCGTGCTTTAGATCTTGATGACGGATACGGTGGATTTTTATTGAATTGCAATCGAGCGATTGGGGGGCGCGCAACCGGACTTCAAAAGGTTGGCTGGTAATGATTCGGTTACCGATGATCTTGGTCGCGGCAATGGTAACTAATTCTGCCTGATTGGGATCTAGGCTGGTGGTTTCACAATCGAGCGATACATATTCATGATCAATAGGCGCGGTAAACAGAGGCTGATAGAGGGAGCCTTTGAGCTTGTGATGCCAGTAATAGCGAACCAACCTATTCATCGTTCAATGCCTAATCCCGTATCTGATAGTGGTAGCCGAGCCATTGCTTGAATTTCTTCACCACGTGCAGGCTATGACGAAGCAGATCCCTGTCTGCTCGTTCCATCAGTTTGACGTTAATCTTGTTGCTGCTGTGCTGCTGAGAAAGCCTTTGGGCTAAGCGCCACTTAAAGAATTGCTTGAGTGCTTCACTGAGATTATCGGCAGTACTTTGCTCTAATACTTTCTTGCTGACCAGCTGCTCAATGCGTTCGAAGGTGTTGTTGACCGTGACACCATGTTCTAGGCAAAGCGCTCTCACACCATGCACGATAGGGAAAATACCGCCTTGTTTGATATCGAGTCCGGACTTAGATTGCTTCACATTACCAAACAGGGTCAGGGGAACTGAGAAGTTCAGCGCCGGGCGGCAGAACTCCGTCAGAATCAATTCTTGTCCGAGCATTAAATCACTGAGGTGCTGCTTTACAGGTTTTAATAACTCTCTATTCCCCGCTACTGCGTGTGCATCTGCCATGATCGCGATATCCATCACGGTGTCTGGCGTGGCTTTTTTTACCCAATGGGTGAGGGTTTGTTTCCACTCTTGTTCTGAATGCACCCATTTCGGATTGTTGACCATTACGTTGCCCGGGCACAGTGGGTAACCCAATTGTTGAAGGGTATGGGTGAGGTCGTTCATGGCACTTTGGCATTGATGCCATTCCAAACCATCTTGAATAATCAGAGCGTTGTCTTGATCGGTTTTGAGAATTTGCTCTCCACGCCCCTCAGAACCCAACACGATTAGGCAGCAATGATTATGCAGTGCAGGTGGGATCACCAACTCAAAAGCCTTCTCTATGATCTGTTCGTTGACCGCAGAAATCAGCTCCATGATAAAGCGTGTGCGAATCCCATTACTGAGCAAGCTCTCGACCAGTTGACGTTGTTTGTTGGATGCCATTGCCAATTCTTCAACGCTGGTGGCGCGCGCAATACGCAAAGTAAGAACGTGGGAGTGTGTGGAGAATGCACTGAGAATCTGTGTCATATCCACCATGCCGACCGCATTTTTACCATCACAAACCATCAACCTTTTTACTCGATTTCTGGTCATGGTAATCATGGCGTTAAATAAGAAATCGCCTTGGTTCACGTGCATCACCGGAAACGTTGCGATCTCACCGACAGGCGCATCCAGTGTGAAATTATCGAGCATCACAGCATGCAATAAATTGGTTCGAGTGACGATTCCATACGACAAGGAACATGATGATCCAAAAGCTTTTGGATCATTATGTTCCAAATGGACTAGGGCCGAGTCTAACCCTTGTTCTTTAAGGGTTTGAGTGACTTGGTTGATCGGTTGGTTTGGTTCAAGTATCAGTGGTGGGTGATAGATAGAGTCATCCACTTTGGTTAATATAAACTCGGCAAGATTCTGTTGCTGCTGGGCGGCTTCTATCAAAGCTTTTCGTGTTGATAGGTTGCTATCAAAGTAGGCAGCGAATTGGCCATTGGCGTGGTAAAGCTCAAGAAAAATATCGGTGGGCAGCAGATAACTTAATGTATCTTCGAGTGCGATATATTGGTGTTTGGTGTGGGGTTCAAACTGGCTGCGGACATCAAAAATATCGTCATTGGCATAGTGTGCGTAAATCTCACCATCACTGCTCGCGCGCTCTTCAACAGCTCCTTTGATCAAAATATGCAGGTGTCGGCTCGGCCTTTCAGCTTCCAGTATCACTTCTTGAGAGCGGTAATACACCACGTCTAATGAAGAGCGAAGCTTCAACTGTTCGGCGTCGGACAGGCTATCGAAGGGCGGGTGCTGCATATTAAATTTGTCAGGCATAAGCATCACAAGAAGAAATGGGAGTCTTTAATCAGTCTGACAAAATACCAGCGAAGCTCCAGACGACTTTAGTCTAAATGCGAGTATGAGTATTGATGAGCGTGAAATCTCTTGTTGAAATGCGATATCCAGACCCATTGAATATGGGAATACTATCCCAGTAATAATTCCCTTTTTCATCGTATGCGAGATAGGCATAATTGGTGCTGCCTTTTTCCGCACACTTTATAGGTCATTTATGTTTAGCCCTTCACCCTATGGCTGGATCTCTCAGTATTTTCTTGGTTTCTTTTTTGCGTATGGCGTGTATTTGCCATTTTGGGCGTTGTGGTTTGAAGACCAAGGCGTGTCTGCTGGTGATATTGGCGTATTGATTGGTATCGGCTTTGCGACTCGTTGTGTGGCCAACTTAGTGATTACGCCGCGTATCCATAAAGTGGAACACTTGATGCCAGCGCTACGCTGTTTGAGTTTCGCTGCGCTGCTGTTTGTCGGTTTCCACTTCTTCACCGGTGGCAGCTTTATACTGATGTTGTTGGCAACGGTACTGTTTAACCTCTGTTGTGGGCCGATCATTCCTCTTTCTGATGCGATGGCTAACCATTACAGTCGTTTGAAAATGCTCGACTACGGCCGAACTCGCCTTTGGGGCTCAATTGCCTTTATCGCAGGTTCAACGGTTGTTGGCTATTTGGTGGCACAATTTGGCACCGACATGATTTTGTATACTGCACTTGCGGGCGTGTTGTTGTCATTAATTCTGGCGATGAGAAATCCTAACGTGATGCCAGTAACGCAATCTGAGCAACAAGCGGCGCGACCAAAACTAGGTGAACTGCTGCGTGAGTCGTCAGTGGTAAAGTTTTTAGCCTTGATGGCGCTGCTGCAAGGTAGTCATGCGGCTTACTACAGTTTTAGTGCGATTTATTGGAAAGAAGCGGGTCACTCAGAAGCTATCATCGGTTATTTGTGGAGTTTAGGTGTTGTTGCTGAAGTGGCCGTATTTGCTCTGAGTAAGCGATTATTCTCAGGCTGGTCACTGCGTACTTTGTTTGTCGTCGCGGCTATTGGGGTGATGGCGCGTTGGGGTATTACCGCATCAACCACGGCGATTTTCGCACTGGTGATGGTGCAGCTACTGCATGGCGTGACCTTTGCCATGGCACACATCGCCGCGATTCAATACATCCAATCTGAAGAACAAAACAAGATGGTTGCGCTACAAGCTCTGTATAACGCGATTCCATTAGGTGCCTTTATTGCACTGATGACCACCTTAAGTGGTTGGGGTTATGAGCTTTGGGGCGCAAATATCTTCTGGGGTATGGCTGCTATGGGTGCACTTGCTCTGTTCATTAAGTTGGATGAAAGAAGTTCAGTGGTTGAGATTAATCAATCAGATTCGGAACAGTCAGAATCTCACAGCAAATGCTGATAATTAGAGTCTAAAGCACAGAATTTAAGCGATGCGATTGAGTTAATCACCCATCCTTAGTTAAATGAAACCTCTCCCTTATGGAGAGGTTTTTTTATGGATGAAAAAAGGGTTTTCAATGCAAGGATGGATAGTAATTCCAGTCTCTTTAGCCTACTTGGGCGTGTTATTTCTGATCGCTTGGTATGGAGACAGGCAGGTTCGTTGGCTATCGCGTTGGCGCCCGTGGATCTATAGCCTTTCGATTGCCGTGTATTGTACCTCTTGGACCTTCTATGGAACTGTCGGGCAGGCGAGCAATAACCCTTGGTCTTTTTTACCCATTTATCTCGCCCCGATTCTGGTCTTTACACTAGGCTGGCGGATCTTGGCGCGGCTGATCCTGATTGCGAAGCGGGAGCACATCACCTCCATTGCCGACTTTATCGCGGCTCGTTACGGAAAATCTCAGGGCTTAGCTGTGGCGGTGACGGTTATCGCCGTGGTCGGTATCCTTCCTTATATCGCTCTGCAACTGCGTGGTATTACCATGGGGTTGGATATTGTTGCGCCCAACCTAGCGGCTGACTTCGGTTATCAGGACTATCATGTGTCTTGGTTTGTGGTCGGTGCTTTGGCTATTTTTACCATGCTGTTTGGTACAAGACACATTGATAACACAGAGCATCACCGTGGCATGATGATGGCGGTGGCGTTTGAATCCATCGTTAAGCTCGCCGCATTCTTGATTGTTGGCTTGTTCATCATGTATCTGGCGATGAGCAGCGACAAGATCGACTTGCTTGATGTGGCGGCTTCCACCTACGAATCACCCAATATTCCGACCTTAATTATTCATACCGTTTTAACCATGTTGGCGATTGTCTGTTTGCCACGCCAGTTCCATACCATGGTGGTAGAGAACGAACGTCCTCAAGACCTGCATACCGCTCGCTGGTTGTTTCCGCTTTACCTGATTTTGATGGGACTGTTCGTGCTGCCAATTGCTTGGGCAGGACAAGGACTACTTACTGGTATGCCAGCGGATACCTATGTGATCAGTGTGCCAATGTCAGAAGGCGCTAATCACATTGCCTTGCTGGCTTTCCTTGGTGGTACGTCTGCGGCAAGTGGCATGGTGATAGTGTCGACCATCGCTTTGGCGATCATGGTGTCGAATGATTTAGTGATGCCATTGTTACTGCGCCGTATGCGCCTAACTCAAAGAACCCATCGACACTTTTCTGGCCTGCTATTGGTGATTCGCCGCGGGCTAATTTTACTGCTGTTACTGGGTGCTTGGCTGTTTTATCAGGCGCTCGATACCATCCATTCACTGTCAGCGATTGGCTTTCTTTCCTTTGCTGCGATTGCTCAATTCGCGCCAGCACTTATTGGTGGTTTGTACTGGCGCCCGGGTAACCGCAAGGGCGTGTATGTCGGCTTAATGGTGGGCTCGTTGATTTGGCTGATTACCTTGATGAGCCAAACCAGCATGCTAGCGGGCGATAGCGAAAGTAACTTACTGCTGTGGATTATCACGCCGCCAGAACTGCTGATAAGTTGGGATGTTAGCAGCTCAAATTGGGGCATAGTGCTGAGTATTTTACTCAATACCTTGTGCTATGCCGTGGTCTCGATGACGACTAGGCCAAGCCTAAGTGAGCGCTTACAATCGGCAGCATTTGTTGGTACACCATTGCCTGAAAATGAGAATATCAGCCTCTATCAAAACCGTGTGACAGTCGCTGAATTAGAGATGTTGGCATCACGTTTTGTGGGTCGCAAGCGAGCGAAAAGCGCCTTACACAGTTATTGGCAGCAGCACGGTCAGCCGTTACTTCCCAATCAACAGGCGCCCGCAAGCCTGATTAGACACGCAGAGCGTGTGCTTGCTGGTGTGTTCGGTGCTTCGTCTGCTAAGTTAGTACTCACTTCTGCTTTGCAAGGCAGAAACATGCAGCTTGAAGAAGTGGCGACCATCGTTGATGAAGCCTCGGAATTGTACGACTTCAGCCGTGGTTTACTGCAAGGCGCGATTGAACATATTGGCCAAGGCATTGCAGTAATAGACAAACAAATGAGGCTGGTGGCGTGGAATCAACGTTACTTAGAACTGTTTGAGTTCCCTGCTGGCTTGATTCAGGTTGGTCGACCCATTTCAGATGTGATTCGTCACAATGCTGAGCAAGGTTTGTGCGGTCCGGGCGACCCGGAAGATCACGTTCGCCGCCGTGTTTATCACCTTGAACAAGGTACTCGACACACCTCTTCTCGTATTCGTCCTGATGGTCGAGTCATTGAAGTACAAGGTAATCCGATGCCAAGCGGTGGCTTTGTGATGAGCTTTACCGACATCACGGTATTCCGACAAGCAGAGCAAGCGCTAAAAGATGCTAACGAAAGTTTGGAATCGAGAGTTCATGAACGAACTCAAGAACTCGAGAAGCTTAACCATCGCTTGGTAAAGGCGACGCAAATCTCTGACCAAGAATCACAATCCAAGAGTCGTTTTCTTGCGGCTGTGAGTCACGATTTGATGCAGCCATTAAATGCTGCTCGCTTGTTTGCTTCTTCGCTATCTGAGGTCGCCAAAGAACAAGAGGTCAAACAGCTTTCATCCCACATCGAGAGTGCCCTTGGTGCGGCTGAAGATCTGATTGGTGATTTGTTGGATATCTCGCGCTTGGAATCCGGTAAGTTAGAAACCAACATTCATGCGATTGCCGTGCATGATGTACTAACCAATTTGAATGCGGAATTTAGCGCTTTAGCGATACAACAAAAAATCCAGTTTCAAATGATCCCATCGTCATTGTTCATTCATTCTGACCCTAAATTATTAAGACGAGTGATTCAGAACTTTTTGACCAATGCGTTTCGTTACAACCCGGAAGGGAAAGTAGTACTGGGTGCGAGACGAGTGAATGGTCAGGTTAGAATTGATGTGTGGGATAACGGAACCGGTATCGATGAAGACAAGCAACAAGAGATCTTCGAAGAATTTACTCGTGGTAGCCAAGTGCGTGCTGATCAGGGGTTAGGGCTAGGATTAGCCATCTCCAAAGGTATTGCCCATGTGCTTGGTCATCAAATATCGATGCGCTCATGGCCGGGGCAAGGCAGTGTCTTTTCCATCACCTTAGCTAGAGCGGAAAAAGTGGCTCCAGTTGTGCAAGCTTCGACGCCAATGGCGACCAGCGACATCGAACATCTCAAGATATTGTGTGTCGATAATGAACGAGAAATCTTAGTCGGTATGGAAAACCTGATCGGACGTTGGGGCTGTGAGGTTAAGACGGCGGTTGATTTGGTCGAAAGCTTGCAGTGCCTAGATGAGGGTTGGCTACCTGATGTGATTTTCTCTGATTACCGTTTAGATAATGGCAGAACGGGTCTCGAAGTCCTGCAGCAGTGTCGCTTGCGCCTCGGAGACTCTTTTGAAGGGGTCATCATTAGTGCCGATAGAACCGATGACATGTTGGCAGCGATAAAGGCCAACAGCTTTCGCTTTATTGCCAAGCCAGTGAAGCCACTTAAGTTAAGAGCGGTCTTGAATCGAGTGAGCTAGTTTGGGTTAACAGGCTCGGATTAGTACGTTCGTGAGCGGATAGTGAAAAGGCCTCAGATGAGGCCTTTTTTGTCTCTGTTTTTTTTGCGAACGCCGATTCGCTTGTTAATTCAATAACTAACCAGCAATGCCACCTTGTGTCAGTGTGGTTGGATCAAGCAGTTTACTGAGCTCTTCTCGGCTAAGATCGGTTTCTCTTTCTGCGACATCCAGAATTGGTAAGCCTTCTTTGTAAGCTTTCTTGGCAATATCAGCCGCCTTCAAGTAGCCAATCACAGGGTTAAGTGCGGTCACTAGGATTGGGTTCTTTGACAGTGCCAAATCGAGATTGTCTTGGCGTACCGTGAAGGTCGCGATGGCTTTGTCCGCTAAAGCGACTGAGCTGTTTGCCAATAACTCAATACTTTCCAACACGTTATGAGCAATCACTGGCAGCATCACATTAAGTTGGAAGTTACCTGATTGTCCGGCTACGGTAATGGTGGTGTCGTTGCCAATGACTTGCGCCGCCGCCATAGCTGCAGCTTCTGGAATCACAGGATTTACCTTGCCAGGCATGATCGATGAGCCTGGTTGTAGAGCCTGTAATTCAATTTCCCCTAAGCCAGCTAACGGCCCAGAGTTCATCCAGCGAAGATCGTTTGAGATCTTCATGATCGCAACTGCTGCCGTTTTGAGCTGACCTGACAGCGCAACGATCGCGTCTTGACTGCTGAGGCTAAAAAAGAAGTTTTCACTCGAGCTAAAACTGATCTTTGTCGATTGAGACAGGTTACTCGCAAACTTATCGGCAAAGCGTGGGTCAGCATTGATCCCTGTTCCAACCGCAGTACCACCTTGTGCTAAAGCCTTGATAGCGGGCAGGGTGTTCTCTATTGCTTGCTTAGCGTGTTCTATCTGAAATTTCCAACCACCTAGCTCTTGAGCAAAGGTCATTGGCATCGCATCCATTAGATGAGTGCGGCCGGTCTTCACGACCTCCGCAAGTTCCTGTTGTTTGATGGTGAGTGCTTCAGAAAGGTGAGTTAATGCAGGTAATAGCTTATTTTCAGCCATCAAAGCAACGCTCACTTGAATTGCGGTTGGCACCACATCGTTACTGCTTTGGCCCATGTTGACGTGATCATTGGGGTTCACGTCGCCTTGCAAGCTTCTTGAGGCAAGCGTAGCAATCACTTCATTGGCATTCATGTTGGAACTGGTACCTGAACCGGTTTGGTAGACATCGATAGGGAATTGATCGAGGTGTTTACCCTCAATGATCTCTTGGCTGGCTTCGGCTATCGCGTTGGCAATATCACCTTCCAGTAGACCTAACTGAGCATTGGTATCTGCCGCTGCCTGTTTAATTAACGCCAGTGCTTGAATAAAACTGGTCGGCATCTTGTGAGAGCTAAACGCGAAGTTATCCGCTGCACGCTGAGTTTGTGCTTGGTATAGCGCATCGGCAGGGACTTTCACTTCGCCCATGCTGTCTTTTTCAATCCGAAATTGTAGGGTCATGTTCTATCCTTGTTAGCCAAGTGGGGCTTGGACTTGTTTTAGTGTTTGGCTGAGATTCAAAAAACGCGCTTGGCCTTGAGGTTGCTGGCAGTAGTGGCGCTTCAAATAAAATAGTGGTGAGTGAATAGAGTCTAGGCAGATATGACGAAAGGCGAAACTGCGCTGAGGAGACTCAATCGCTTCAATCAAATGAAAGAAAACTTGGCGTAGATACAGCTCGCACAACAAGATGTTTTCTTGAGCGGCATGCTTTTCATAGTAAGCCGAAAGCGTCAGTGCACACTCGATATACTCTCGAATTACAAACGGCTCATGGTCTTGAACTTGTTCTAATGAAGCAAAGCGATCCTGTGCTTTGTAAAATCTCGAATAGAGAACCTGCTGCTCTTTCATCATCATCTGCATCTCTTTATTGGATGTTAATGATAATTATTATCAAATAAAATTTTAAAAACAACCCTTTGTTTATCTTTTTATAAAGTGAGCAGAAAAAGAAAAAGCCGATACATGAACTGACCCCCAATAGT
>NZ_JBFRST010000069.1:0-3824 GCF_041473705.1 Vibrio sp. 10N.222.55.B11 | reverse complement strand
GCTCTGGCTGCCGATATCTTCGCGTCAGGTAAACAAGCCATGAAAGACTCGGCGGGCAAAGGCTCTGCGGTTGAAACCGCGATGCTGGGGACTGGGCTTGCGGGGGCGGTCGTCACTGGACTGATGAGCCGTAACTGGTTTGCGGCCGTTGGCGGGTTCATTGGCGGCTCAGTCTTGTGGAATGTTGGAGCACCACTCGTCGGCTTAGGCTAAGGAGTCACAATGGAAGACCCTCATCAGTTTTTTTCTATTCCAAAACACATGAACAAAGGTCGTCGCTGGCTCGGGTTCCCAGTTGATGAACTCGTGCCTGCCCTCTGCATTTTTGGCCTCTCATTCTGGCTTAAACACGAAATGATAGGGCTGACGTTATCGCTGGCTTGGTTTGGGGGATTACGTTACATCAAAGCGCAATACGGTGACAACATCGTTACCCTGTCACTTTATTGGTGGGGGGCTTCCTTTGTCCATCCCACCCTCTTTAAGCGTACCCCCTCAGCCTGTCGTCGTTACTGGATTTTCTAAGGAGACCCTTCATCATGGATCCGTTTGTTAAACGGGATAAGCTGGCCGTCAAAAGCCTCCTCAATCTTTTTTTGAGTGCAGGCTTTCTTGTTATGCTTATCACTAACCTGGTGTTGGGTTACACCAGTTATCAAGCCCTTACCCATCAAAGCCGAACCCTAGTCCCGCCCACCCTCTCTCAAGCCTTTACGGTTTCGGATGGCGCGGTCGATGAACCTTATCTTGAGCAAATGGCGGATTATCTTCTCTACCTGAAACTCAACATCACGCCGGCAAGCGTTGGACGTCAGTTTGGTCAGTTACTTGAATATTTAGACGAGACAAGCTGGTACAACGTTCAACCTAAGCTGCTTCGAGAAGCCACGGTGGTTAAAAAAGATAACATCAGCAGCCAATTTTCTGTCGAGTTGGTCCGAATTTCTCTCGACACTCTCCAAGTACAACTCTACGGGAAACTCCAAAAGCACGTAGGCCAACGCGCACTAGATCCGGAGATGAAGTGGTATCAAGTCAACTTTAGCTATGACCAAGGCGTCATAGGTTTACTCTCCATTGAAGAAGTCGAGGTCAACACCGATGAATCTTTATGAGCAATCATTCACCCCATCGCAGCAATGGCACCCTTATTTTTTATCCATCGCGCTTTGGGTGGTCTTTTTCATCCCCTCTTTTGCCCTGGCTGAAAATGCCGCCATGGTGAGCTATGAGTTTGACGAAGGCGACACGATCCCCTTGTCACTCTCTTCCATTAACGTGAACCGTTTACTGGTCAACAATGACCGTATTATTTCGATCGTCTGCCCGAAAGGGTTTTGCACCTCAACGGGCAACCAAAAAGACGCTTCCGGCTCCATCACCTTAAAAATTAACCTTCCCTTACCGTTTACCGCGCACCTGACGACAGAGAAAGGGCGATTGTTTGCGCTGTTTATTACCCCCAAAGCTACACCATCTTTGGTCACGGAGTTTGTTTGGTCGCAAAATTACAAAGAGCAGCAAAGCCCGATTGAGCAGGCGGCGGATTATCCCGCCGCCATGACAGCGCTCACCAAAGCCATGATACGTTTTGTCCATGATGGCGCTCCCATTGCTGGTTTTAAACGTCACGACGTTGACCCCAAAACCTTACCCAAAGATGAAGCGTCACTGGCCATCATCCCTCAAACGGTCTTCGTGGGCCGTCATTATTCTGGGGTGGTTTATCAGCTCAAAAATCAAAGCCGCAGTGACATGGCGCTGACCACCGCGCAGTTCTACAGCTATTCCGCACGCTCAGCCGCGCTCGATGCCTATCAATTAAAACCTGGGCAAACTACCACGCTCTATCTCATTACTGGAGGAGGCGCCACCCATGCTCGATAAACAAAAAGACGCCTTGGGCCGTTTTAAGAAACGCGTCTTCAAAGACACCGACGGGGACTTTGAAGACGGCGGCACGATCAATGCCGTGACAAGAAAGCGCAATCGCACCATTACGCTCACGGTATTGCTGATATTGACCGCCCTGGCTTTTGTTGTTTGGCGGTTAACACTGTCTCCCCAAGCGCCAAGCAAGGGCATTCAAGATGTCGGATTTGGCGCTGTCGTCACCGATGATTTTACCGACAAAGACAACCAGTCCGCCCTGACGTTTCAACAAGACAAAATCAACCAAATAGAACAAAGCTTAGCGCGGTTTGAAGGCACATTAAGTCGCTTTGGACAAAGCTTAACCTCTGAGTTAGAGAACATTAAAAAGGCCAATGAGCGCGATACAAAATCGCAACTGACAGAGCTTGAGCAGCAGATGCAACAAAAGCTCGATGAAGTTGACGCGCTCAAGGCGCAGCTTGAGACGCAATTAGCCTCAACCCTCAAGGCAGGCGATCCTTCGACTCAACACGGCATCGAGACCAACCAGGGAGACACCTTTGGCCAATACAAACTGCCCCCAAGACCGGCCATTAATAGCAACATGGATAACGCCAAGGTGAATGAGTTCCAGTACCAAGAGCAAGATGATGTGGCCTTTAGTGGTGATGCCTTTGATAGCTTTGAATTTCACTGGCAAGCCAGTGTCGAGGAGAAACAATCCCGTCGCACGACCGATAACTACGTGCCAACCGGCACCTTTGTGACCGCCGTAATTACCGGCGGCGCTGATGCTAATGGGGGCGTCTCTGGACAAGGGGATACCTCACCGATTGTCTTTCAGACAGTCAATCAGGGGGTCTTACCCAACGGTCAGGCCTCTAAATTGAAGGATTGCACGATCACCGGCGCCGTCTACGGTGAGATCTCATCCAGCCGCGGCGTCGCTCGCACCAGTAGAATGAGCTGCATACAACCCAATGGCGATATTCTCGATATCCCCGTCAATGCGACCGTGTTTAACTTTGGTCGCAATGGTATTCGCGGTACCACCATTTTGAAAAACGGTAAGATCGTTCAAATGGCCGGCATTGCGGGGATCTTGCAAGGCGTAGGGGATGCAGGTAAAGCGCTGGCACAAACCACGACACCGACGGCGCTCGGCCCAAGTCAAAGCATCAACAGCGATAAAATTGGCTTGAATCTGCTTGGCGGCGCCACGGAGAGCGTTGGCAGCAAATTGGCGGACTACTACATCAAACTGGCCGAACTCTATCATCCGATAGTGGAAGTCAATCCTGGTGCCATCGTCAATATTGTCTTTTTGGAAGGCTTTCCATTAGATCCATTGCTGGCCGATGAATACGAAACGCGTATGAATGAGCAGCGTGAGCAAGTCTCCAACAGCAATCAACTGTTAGATGTCATTACCAACACCCCCTCTCTTCCACCAACCACTCAAACCGCCCCCATCAACCCTTTAGCGCAAAAAATCACCCAACAAGGGTTAAGCCGCGTGGGCTTTGGGCGTGAGGAATCACCATGAATAGGCACGCTTTGTTTTCACTATCGATACTCTTAGGTCTGACCGGTTGTAGCGCGGGCTTTGAGAGCGAATACAGTTGCGATCAGGTCGGCGGCGTTTCAGGTTGCGTCACCATGAACGAAGTTCGAGACAACCTATACGGTTATACCGGAGGCAGTGGTAACGCCACGGTCTCTTCTCAAGCGCGTCTCGCCCCACCTTCCGCCTTTACCTTACTGCCAAGGCGCAATCGAGAGGGGGAGCCAGAGCGAAGCCAAGAAGACGTTAAAAAACTCACCGTCTTCCCTTTCATCGACAAAGACAATCACTACATCGATACGATGGATGTTTACTTTGTCTTAGACGATAGCCGTTGGTCTGGGCGCCCTGCGCGCGCGATTTGGAAAGATTGATTAGGAAAAAA
>NZ_JBFRST010000068.1:0-11757 GCF_041473705.1 Vibrio sp. 10N.222.55.B11 | reverse complement strand
GGGATAAACAACAAGATAAAGCTAATCAAGCGAATGGGGTATGGGTATCGAGATACCGACTACTTCTTCTTGAAGATAAAAGCGGCTTTCCCCGGAAAGCCGCGATGAACCTTTTTTAATTCACAGTTCTAATTAAATTTATGAATTTTAAGTCTTTATTCTAATTACAGACACTAGTTCCAAATGTCACATTTTCAATGCAACAAGATATCACTTCAGAGCCTTGCCTGTGACAAGAATCACTTACAGAATGATATCCATCTCATAACATGCGCGTCCCAAATTTCTTTCAGCAATTAGCGGACCCACTTTATGAAATTGTTAAAAACATCTATCGCTTTCGCCATCTCTTCTGCACTTTTGATTGGTTGCAGCAGTGACACAGATTACGTTCAACCTGAAGAAGTAAAGATCGCGACTTATAACTTGTCTTTTGATCGTGCCACCTTCGAAGACCTTGTAACAGAAATGCAGATTGAACCAAGCGCTCAAACAAAACTAGTAACCGACTATTTGGATAACACGATTGATGACGCTGACAAAGTAACAGCTGCCAAGGTTATCCAGATCCGCAACGTCGCTGCCGTGATTCAAAAGAATCGACCTGATGTGCTGATGATGGCTGAATTTAACAATAATGGTACTGGTACCGACAAATCAGCGCTCGAAGGCTTCCAGAAGAACTACCTTTCTGTTGCTCAAAGTATCGAAGGTGCAGGTGGCGACGCGAACCTAGAACCAATTTCATATCCATATTTTGAAAGCTACTCGACCAATACAGGTTTGTTGAACGAATTTGGTTTTGATTTAGACAATGACGGTAATTTTGGAACACTTCCCGGTGATGCGTGGGGCTTCGGTTTCTACCATGGTCAGTATGCGTTTGCTCTAATGTCTAAATATGAGATAGACACGGCCAACACTCGCACATTCCAAGAATTTAAATGGAAAGATCTTGAAGGTGCAACCATCCCAACAATCACAGTTTGTGATGATCCTAGTAAGTTCCCTGTCGGCATGAACTGTGGCGACGAGTGGTACACAGCAGCTGAATGGGAAGAAGTTCGTCTATCGTCAAAAAACCACGTTGACGCGCCGATCCTAATTCCAACTAAAAACGGGACAGAAACCGTTCACTTGTTGATGTCACACCCTACTCCTCCAGCTTTTGATGTGGGTAAGAACATTGAGCAAAACGCAGCGGAAGTCGACTTCTGGCACCAATACATCCAAAACAAGTCGTTCATCTATGATGACACTGGAAAAACAGGTGGCCTAGAGCAAGGCAAGCACTTTGTTATGATGGGTGACCAAAACCTAGATCCTGTTGATGGCGACGGCATTAGCTCTGTAATGCAAGATTTGCATAACGACTCGTTAGTTAACCAAGACGTCACCAATGGCAGCTTGTATCCAACAAGTTATGGCGCAGCTGAACATGCGGTAGATAAATCATCGTCTCACCCACAACCGAACCGTATCACTTCAACATTTGGACTTGCTGTAGATTACGCACTGCCTTCAGCAACACTTAACATCGTTGATTCTGGTGTTTACTGGGCCGCTTCTTATGAAGAAGGACGCAAGCTATTCAATGACTCACGAATTGGTGATTATGGTAACGGTAAAGATGTTTCATCTGACCACCGCATGATCTGGGTAAAGGCTGATTTCAGTAACTAATTCATTCACTTTTTAAAATGCCCGGCTTAGTGTCGGGCTTTCTTATGAGCGTAATTCATTAAAAATCTCGCGATTACAAAGAGAATTATGGACACAAACAGCCATAGTCATTGGATAGATCGTATCTTTTTCTTTGGTTTATAGATACTTATATTACCCGGACCCAGAGATTTATTGCCCTAGGAATTCACAATGACTAAGCTAACCATTATTGCAACGATCGTCTCTAAAGAAGATAAAACTGAGCTAGTTAAATCAGAGATGATTAAATTGATCGATAAAACCCGCTCCGAAGAAGGCTGTATCAACTACGACCTCCATCAAGATAACAGTAACCCTGCTCACTTCGTTTTTCATGAGAACTGGGATTCTGAAGCTCATCTAGAGAAACACTTAGCGAGCCAACACATCGCCGAGTACATGGCTGCGACTGAAAACTGTATTGAAACCTTTGTGATTAACAAAATGACGCACATTGCCTAACCAGTCACTCAGTACTGATTCAATAAAAACCCTGCTTTCAACGCAGGGTTTCGCTTTTCTTGCCTGTCATGTTGTTTCGAGTTCATTTTGTGCCAGGCTCGATGTGCCGCTTCCTCCCTCATAAACAGAAGCTAATCTCTCCACAGTCGAAATATTCCTAAACCAATATCAAGTAACCTCACGAAAGATCATTCACATTCATTTAAATACTGTTCGCGCGCTTTGACCATAAACTAAGCGCCAAATTACAAGAACAACAGTCGACAGGAATGTAGATGAATACCAAACAACTTGAGGACGCTGTAAGTGAAGTGAACTTATTCAATCAGCACCTATACTTAATCCAATCCGTGCATACCATTCCGGCCCCAAAAATGAATTGGGAGTCGATTGCGATGGAGCCTGCTCCGGTAATGCCAACAGTTCGATTCGATCATAAAGTCAAAGCCATGGAAGCACTCGATGAGTACAAGCCTAGCTGGCTAGATATGCTGCTAGGCAACAAGTCGAAATTGTACACCCTCACCAACAATATTGAGCGTGCCGCCGAACAGGACATCGAGCAATACAAGACAGAGTTTGTGCATTGGGTTCAAAGCTACAGCTACTGGGCCAAGGGCAATCAATTATCGAAAGGTATTTTAAACAACGATAGCGAAGCAAAGCTTTCTGCCCTTTCCGAAGCTCAGCAGAACTCCATTAACGCCGCGGTAGCCGACACTAAGCTGATTAACCATAACTTCAATACTTATAAGAATGGTCACCTGCTAGAAATCAATATTCAGGTTAATAAGCACAACGTGATCCCTAAAGAAAAAAAGGTAATGTGCCAAGGTGAAGTGAAGCTTGAAACGATGTCTCTTTCTGAAAGCAATGCTTTATATCGAGAGTATGTCTCCAGCTGTATTCTCAAATGTGCGCAAGATGCTTTCAATGTCTTACCCGAGACGAGCGTTGTGATCAATGTTGAACAGATTTCAGCAGATCAATCAAGCGAGACCATAGTTTCATGGCATGTCGAACAAGGGCTACTCGAGTTCTTATTAATCGAAGACGATAAACCTTCTGAGATACTTGAATTCTTTGTCCACATTGAAGATTTCAATCCTCATCGAGGTAGCGGGTTCTCAGCGATAAAAACGATTTTTTCGCCTTTACCTATGGCGTCGTAACTCACTCGCATTTTCGATTCAATCATTGGCGACTCTTCACGACTAACCTTGCGTTCGTCGTGTTCTATCATTTTATATACCAAACCATTATGTCGACACACGCTATCTCGCAAACAACGCGCCCATTAACAAACACAGTTTCATACACACGATACCTAGGAAAGCTACCTTTAGCTCTCATCGCGTTCTCTATGCCCATATTTGGAAAAGAGGCTGGAGAGGAGGTTGAAGAAGTGGAAGTCGAGGACCAAGTCGTATTAAGCCAAGGTTCTGAATTACAAGAAGAAGCTAAAGAATCCCCTTTTACGACCTTGACCAAGCTTGGGTTTATCTACTCACAAAACACCAGCTCATCTTTGTCGATCAACTCTGGAATCTCTATTGGATACAAAAAAGAGAACTGGGGCCAACGAGTTCAGTTTGATACCTACTATACCGATGCTGAAAACGACGAAGACGGTACCAATCGCTATACCACCAACTATGGCATCAGCTATGACTTGAACGAAATCACCTATTTGGTCGCGACAACACGTTTTGAACACGATCACTATGGTACCTATCGTAAGCAATTCATTACCGCGACCGGATTTGGTCGTCACTTTTACGATACAGAAAGAATCAAGCTTCAAGGCTCTGCGGGTCCGGGTTACAGAATCAGTCAACGACAACCCTCCGATGAAGAGTTCCCAAACAAAGAAAACTACGAGCTGATCGTTAATGCCAGTATTGATGGATCGCTAACACTTACAGAAACGTTTTCTATGGGTGCAACTGCAAACATGGCCTACGGTGAAGAGAACACAAACTACAACCTAAAAGGCTATTTGAAGAACATTCTGATGGGTAATTTAGCACTGACGTTTGATACCGAATACATTTACAACACCACTGTCGCCTCAGATCAAAGTAACGCCGAAATCTACAGCTCAATGAATCTAAACTACGATTTCTAACCGCCCTCACCGCTTTCCTGACTTAATCTAGCCCACAATAGCAAAAGGCCCTCACAATGAGGGCCTTGAAGTATCTAGATAAATTTAAAGCATCTCGCTACGCTGGTTTGGTTCTTAATCGAGTCAACGCATCCATCTGTTTTAGATTCGCCATACCAACGTAAGCCACTGGTACTAAGAACAGTGAGAAGAAGGTTCCGGCTGTCAAACCTCCGACCAACACCAAACCAATATTGATTCGACCTAATGAACCCGGACCATCTGCTAATGCCAATGGCAATGAACCGAGGATCATCGTCAGTGAGGTCATCAAGATAGGACGCAGCCTTGAACGTGCACTGCTGATCGCCGCTTCTTTTGCACTCGCGCCAGATTTGCGTTTCTCGTTGGCAAACTCCACCAGCAAAATACCGTGTTTGGTCACGAGACCAACCAGTGTCAGCAATCCTATCTTCGAGTAAATATTGAGGCTTTGACCAAATACCGAAAGCGTCAAAATCGCGCCCACAATACACAATGGAACCGTTAGCAAGATGATCATTGGGTCAACAAAGCTTTCAAACTGCGCCGCCAAGATCAAGAAGATGAAAATCAACGCCAATACGAACAGCACTTGTGCGCCCGCGGTTGAATCAACCAGGTCTTTAACTACGCCATTGAACTCGTAGCTCTGAGCAGGTTTCAACAGACTTGGTACCGTGTCATCAATGTATGCCTTCACGTCGCTCGCCGTATATCCGGGCATCAAGTCCGCGGTGATTTCAGCACTGTCTTTACCCATGAACGTCTTGAAATTAGATTCCGATGTCACTTGCTTGATTGATACAAACTGAGATAAAGGAAGCCTTTGACCCGACTGTGAATCCACGTACAGCTTATCGAGCACCTTGAAATCGCCAAGATCACTAAGATTTACTTGAACTTGAATTGGGTACGTATAGCCATCATCCGCTTGTAGATCTGCCGCTTTCACTGATCCTAAGAAAGTAGATAGCGCATTGGTGACATTACTGTAATCCACACCAGACAATACGATAGCATTGCGGTCAATCGACAAGTCATAACGCAATTGGTCACGCAACATCGAATTTTTAATGTTGGTCACGCCCTCATAACTCTCAAGCGCCTCCACCACCTCATTCGCCGTTTCCGACAATACGGTGGTATCACGGTTAACCGTCGTTAACTCTAGGATCATATTAGTGGCAATGTTCAAGTTATCAGCCGAGCGAACCTTGAAAGACATGCCATAAGCAGAGACCGAACTTTGCGCTTTAGCGATAAACTCGTTCACCAACTCATCAGCTGACTGGTCACGCTCGCCCCATGATTTCAATAAAACGTGATTGGTCGGAGTCCCTTCGATGTAAGATAAATTCGCTTCTACTGAATTATCACCTTTGAACACACTGTTGAGTTGCTCGTTGTTGTCTAGGTGATACTGACGTCCGACTCCTGTAGGAGGCGTTGAAGTGACCTCAACAAAACCAGTATCTTCCGTTGGAAGCAACACTTGAGGCATTGTCCAAACCGCTAAGGCCGATAAAGCGATCAGCACTAAAGCAATACCACTCATCAGAGCCTTACGATCAAACCATTTGCCTAACTCTTTCGTGTATAAATCCGATAACACATTCAGTTTCGCATCAACTTTTTGATACCACTTCGCCGGGGTTGATACTGGCTTCATTAAGTAAGCACTCATCATTGGTGAGAGCGTTAACGCCACAAACCCAGAGATGATCACCGCTGCTGCAAGCGTGAACGCGAACTGCCTGAATAGATCGGCGGTTAGGCCTGCCATCAAGCCAATTGGTAAGTAAACAACGGCCAAAGTCAGCGTCATCGCAATCACTGGAAATACGATCTCTCGACACCCTTTAATTGCAGCATTGAACGGCGTTTCACCCTCTTCGATATGACGGTAGCAGTTTTCAGCCACAACAATCGCATCATCAACCACCAAACCAATGGCGAGAATGATAGCGAGAATCGTCAGTACGTTGATGCTAAATCCAAGTAAATGCATGACGGCAAATACGCCTATTACGCACACAGGAATGGTGATAATAGGAATAGACGCCACACGAACTGAACCAAGGAACAACACGACAACGGCTGAAACCAGAACAATCGCTTCAACTAAAGTCATGAAGCCTTCGTCAATTGCAGTTTTAATAAAATCAGCTTGGTTATAAACCATCTTCATCTCAATGCCTTCAGGCAACTGAGGTTGAATCACGTCTATTTGCTTCTTAACCTTATTGGCAACCGTCACTGGGTTTTCACTTTTCAGTGGCAGTAACTGAATCGACATAGCTAAGTTGTCGTCAACACGAAGAATACTCGGTGTAAGGCTCTCCTCACCCATTTTTACTTCAGCAATATCGCCAATGCGAATGATTTTGCCGTTATCGACACGAACCACCAAATCTCGCACATCATCAACACTGGTCACTTGGTTGACTGGGTTAATGGAGAAATCTCGCACCTGACCTTTGATAGTACCCGCGGTAAATGTCGCATTGTATGAGCTTAATGTTCCAACCACATCGGATGCACTCATATTGAGCGCCATCATTCGATCTGGTTGTAACCACACACGCACCGCTTTTTCACTGCCACCATACGGCCCCCAAATCCCCCCCACACCTTGTATGTGCTTAAACTGGGGCACAACTTGCTGGCTAATGTAGTCATACATGTCTTGCTTAGACATCTTGCCGGTATTCACAAACGTGATGATGTTACTCGGCATACTGGTATCAGAAGAGTCATCCGTTACCGTTGGCTTATCCGTCATACTCGGAGGAAAATCACCAATCGCTTCAACACTGCTACGCAGGTTGTTCATCAAGCTGGTGTATTCGACGTCATTAATGTCATCTTCAAAAATGATTTTTAGATTACACGTTCCTTCCTGACAGTCGGTCGTCATGGTTTTCACGCTGTCTAAGCCTGTTGCCGCCGTGATCAGTTTATCTGCCACATTGCGCGACATGAACTCAGCGCTCGCGCCATTGATCGCCGCGGTTACAGTCGCCGACGGTGTTTTATGTTCAGGAAAGTATTGGATTGAGAGCTTTTGAAACGACAAAAGCCCAAGCAAAACAATGGTAATACTCAGAACAGACGCAAACACAGGGTGCTTGATACAAATCTCAGGAAGCTTCATTCAGATTCTCCTTCGTTACGGCTTCCTTGCTTTGGGTTTGCTTGCTTAAAGTTTCCTTGCTGTGAGTTTCCTGGCTTTGGATTTCGCTCGATGATTGCTCAGCGGCCGCATTAGTTTCCGCACGCTCGTTATTTTCGTTGACCGCTTCGTCTACACCTTTTGTTGCTTCCGTCCAATCAACCGAAGGCTCAACCGGATGTGCTTCATCAATCTGTGTTTCGGTCTTTTCTACCTCGGGCTTAACGGTCTGCTTAGTGACCTCTTTGTCTATTGGCTCCGTTATTAGCTCAACCGTTTTCTGCTCCGCATTAGGGTTCATTACCTTAACTAGAGACGCTTTCTTTAGGTTCTGTTGTCCCGTCACCACGACCTGATCACCCAGTTTCAATCCGCTTTCAACAACGACGTACCCATCGTTAGTATTCACGCCCAATTCAACAATGCGTTGCTCGATTTTTTCGCCATTCACAATCCATACAAAACGTTGTGCATTTTTTGCTTGAACGGAATTTTGGGAAACCACCATTTGAGTCGTGTCTTCGCTCGTCATTTGGCTTACTTTGGCAAACATACCCGGAACTAAACGATGATCTGGATTGGTCACGTGCGCGTGTACTTCTACGCGACCTGAACTCTCATCAACCGCGGGGGCAATGTAATCCACCACACCAGAAAACGCTTCATCGACAAAAGCATCAACTTGAATAGAGACATTCTGTCCAAGTTTTGCGTTGCCTAGATCCGATTGTCCAATGGAATACTGAACTTCGACAGGATCGAGTTTGATCAAACTCACCAACGCGGTTGCGCCATCAATCTTACTGCCCACTGAGTGGGTAAAGTTGGTTAATTGCCCATCAAATGGCGCAACCAATAAATAGTCATTCATTAGCGCTTCTTTCTGACGGAAATCAGCCGCAGCTAAATTCGCCTGCTCTCCCAGTTCTTCAACATCTTGTTGAGACATAGAGTCAGGCTGTTTCTTTAGTAATTCTTGTACTCGCTTTAATTTCGACTTTGCTAACGCTAGAGAGCTTCTTGCTTTGTCTAGATCGGCTTTCGCTTTGGTATTGTCCAGTTGAGCGATCAACTCGCCTTTTTTAACTGAATCTCCATCTTTGAAATGGATATTGAGAATTTTGTCGGAGGCACTGAATGTCAATGCAGCAGAATCCGTTGCCCTGATTTTGCCAACCTCGTTGATTGAAGATGTGAACGCTTGTTTGTGCGCTTTTTCGATAGTCACAGGAATCAAGTTTGAGTCTTGGGCAAACGATGGAGAGATATGTAAGGCAAACAGTGCCAAACAGATTGTTTTACTAAGCTTTGTAAATTTCATTTTTAATAACCATAACCGTTTGAATTCGTCTGAATTAAAACGTTTTTCTAAGCAGCTATTTCTTACTTAATGAGCTTCCAGCTATTTAAATAATGCTAAAACAGCTAATAATGAGAAAAGGGCTCAACTCACTGTCGAGCCCTGCAATTTTTATATGATTCCTAAATTTTTACGTTCTGAACTCCAAAGTAAAAGTTAAAAACGATGTTGATATTGAACACCAAGCAAGAGAGCATCGGCAGTCACATCAGCAGTTATATTGGAACTCGTTCCTGGAATCGTCGTCAGGTTTTCGTCAATATCTTGTAATTCTCCGATGATAAATCCGACTCCAACGTCCACAGAACTGGCATCGGTGAAGTTATACGTCCCTCCGACTGTTAACAAGTGACGGTTAACATCAGGAATAGAGAGCGATGTGAGTTCGTCAGTCGGGGAAATGTCGTACATGTAACCCGCTCGCAGAACGATGTCTTTTAACATGGTGTATGTACCACCGACAGAAACATGTCCTGCATCTTTCCATTGATACTCTTTAATAGAGTCGTCATAAGAGTCAGATGTTAGCGAGTCAAATTCAGACCAGTTCACCCACTGCAAGCTGTAATGGAAAGCCCACTGTTCGTTGAGCTGGTGCCAACCGGAAAACTCTAGAGTGTCTGGTAGAGGTACGTTCATCTTGTCGGCAGGGACGCCGCCTTTGGTAATGTCACCTTCCACTTCGATATCTGGGCTGTAACGATAGGAAATACCAAATTTGTTATTCTCATTAACTTGATAGGTAGCACCAATATTGGCGCCCAAGCCAAATCCATCAGCATCAACACCGAGTAAACCTTGACGCGAAATTTCACCTTCACCGTAGATAACATCAATACCAGCACCTAAGTTGAGCTTTTCAGAGATCTCATAAGCGACAGCGAAGCCAACATTGATACTGGAAAGCGCCGTTTTGCCTCCAAACTCATCCGCTTCGAACGAGTTATCAAATTCGACGTCAGTACCGAAATTGGAGTGAACCGTTACACCTAATGTGAACTTCGAATCTTCGATAGAATGAACATAATGAATGTTTGGAACTAATGTCCCTGCGTCTAATGATTGGTCATCCAACATTTCAGTATCACCAATCATTGGCGTGTAGCTAACATTAGACACATCAATACCACTATCGACATAGATAGCACCTACAGAAAGTGTTGGTTGCTCGATGTAAGCCATCGCAGCGCTGTTCTTAGCCACAATTGCCGCACTATCGGCCATAACAGCATCACCCGCGAATGCACGGCCTAAACCCGTTGCTGATTGTGCGTTAAGTTGGAATCCTGCGGCGTTTGTTAAACATGGAATGAGAGCAGCTGCGGTGCCCAATATGAGTTTATTCTTCATCTTGAGGCACCTCTGTTTCGATATGGTCTTCGTTATTAATGACAACAAGCGAACCGTCAGTCATCACCATCGAAGCAACAGCTAATTGTTGGGTTGTCACGGCTTCACGTACATCTGACATATTTTCGCCAGGCATACCCGGTAGGCCATTTTCATCAACGGGGCCTTCATAAGGAAACAAATACGTACCGTGTCCACCGGTTGTCGTTCTTATGACTCCACCGAGTTCGATCTGATCACGCTTTGTACCCGTTATAGGGTCTAAACCAAGGGCCGTAATTAAGGGCTCAGTGCCAGTTCGAATATTATCTGGCGCGGTATTAGGAATTACGCTATCAGGAACGTAATCAACGCCAACGTCACAGGTTTCGCCGCAATCTCCAACTGCAGCTAATAAAAGAGTCGGTTGCTCAGCCTGAACTTGACGAGAGATGAAGCTAGCAGGGTCTGCACTATCAATTGTTGCTTGAACTCCTTGTTTAAGGTCGGTAACAACCAAATTGAAGATGTCATTCTCTAGCTGACTGACAAGTAGCGCGCTATCGGACGAAAGTTCAACAAACTCTCTAAGTGCCTCAATACATTGTTGATTCGTTGCTTCTTCTGTACATGTATCTGGTATGACAGTTTCAGCAATACCGTGCTGAACATCTGGAGACTTCTTAACACCTTCAGACATTTCAGGGCCTAAGGTTTGAGAAGACAGAACCAAGTTGGTTAGCCCCTGCCCCGGAACAACAAAGTTCACCGTATTGAATTCAAAATTAGGATTAGTATCCGAGTGAAAATCAGGGCTTGCTTGACTAAACTCACTCACCATTACCGACATGATCCCACCCAACGATTGTCCGATTAGATGAACGTTATTGTTATCAACCCAACCTTCTTGGCTCAACGCATAGCGTAGACCCAGAAAATCAGAAACAGACTGCTGGAGGTTAGAACGAAGCGCTAAAGGGGAATCAATATTGATGAAGAAGGCTTTGTTTGCTCGGGCACTAATTTCCACGTGCTCAGGGCTTGAGTCATAACGTATCCGCTCACCGTGATATGGCATATCGATCGCAACCACGGCATAACCTTTATCAGTATATTCCGCAGCCATTAAAGAAGCAGTGCCGCGCTCTGCTGTAACACCATGAATAAAAATTGCTGTAGGTAACTGACTACTTTTATCCCATCCATTAGGAACATAAATATCTGCAGTTATATCTAACTCTTTGGTTATCTTCGGGGTTGGTTCTCTTTCTGTAGGAAAACCACCGTGGCTTTGTTGCGTAATTAAATTTAAAGATAGAACAACCCCGTTTCGCGTATTTCTTAATCAATACGACAAGTTTCAGGCATACCTAACCCAGTAAGCTTGTTCAACGCTTTTATCATCGCGTAAGTTTCACCCACCTGGGCATTGTAATTTCTTAAGCTCAATCGTCCTCCTAGCAACTGTTTAACTCGATACATCGCTGTTTCTGACAATGAACGTTTGTGGTATCCATACCGCTCTTTCCAATACTTATTTGAGCCGTATAATTTCTGGCAACCCACGGCGAGATTTCGAGG
>NZ_JBFRST010000067.1:0-2931 GCF_041473705.1 Vibrio sp. 10N.222.55.B11 | reverse complement strand
ACCCTTTCGGGTTGTATGGTTAAGTGACTAAGCGTACACGGTGGATGCCTTGGCAGTCAGAGGCGATGAAAGGCGTAATAACTTGCGATAAGCCCAGATTAGGTAGTAATAACCTTTTGAGTCTGGGATTCCTGAATGGGGAAACCCACTTACATAAGTAAGTATCCTGTTGTGAATACATAGCAACAGGAGGCAAACCGGGGGAACTGAAACATCTAAGTACCCCGAGGAAGAGAAATCAACCGAGATTCCGAAAGTAGCGGCGAGCGAAATTGGATTAGCCCTTAAGCTTTTAATGATGCAGGTGAAGAGTCTGGAAAGTCTCGCAGTAAAGGGTGATAGCCCCGTAACCGACACATCATAATCAGTGAAAACGAGTAGGGCGGGACACGTGATATCCTGTCTGAATATGGGGGGACCATCCTCCAAGGCTAAATACTACTGACTGACCGATAGTGAACCAGTACCGTGAGGGAAAGGCGAAAAGAACCCCTGTGAGGGGAGTGAAATAGAACCTGAAACCGTGTACGTACAAGCAGTAGGAGCACCTTCGTGGTGTGACTGCGTACCTTTTGTATAATGGGTCAGCGACTTAATTTTAGTAGCAAGGTTAACCGTTTAGGGGAGCCGTAGGGAAACCGAGTCTTAACTGGGCGTACAGTTGCTAGGATTAGACCCGAAACCAGGTGATCTAGCCATGGGCAGGTTGAAGGTTGAGTAACATCAACTGGAGGACCGAACCGACTAATGTTGAAAAATTAGCGGATGACTTGTGGCTAGGGGTGAAAGGCCAATCAAACCTGGAGATAGCTGGTTCTCCCCGAAAGCTATTTAGGTAGCGCCTCGGACGAATACTACTGGGGGTAGAGCACTGTTAAGGCTAGGGGGTCATCCCGACTTACCAACCCTTTGCAAACTCCGAATACCAGTAAGTACTATCCGGGAGACACACGGCGGGTGCTAACGTCCGTCGTGGAGAGGGAAACAACCCAGACCGCCAGCTAAGGTCCCAAAGTATAGCTAAGTGGGAAACGATGTGGGAAGGCTCAGACAGCCAGGATGTTGGCTTAGAAGCAGCCATCATTTAAAGAAAGCGTAATAGCTCACTGGTCGAGTCGGCCTGCGCGGAAGATGTAACGGGGCTAAGCTATACACCGAAGCTGCGGCTACGTACCTTAGGGTGCGTGGGGTAGGGGAGCGTTCTGTAAGCCGTTGAAGGTGGTCTGTAAGGGCTGCTGGAGGTATCAGAAGTGCGAATGCTGACATGAGTAACGATAAAGGGAGTGAAAAACTCCCTCGCCGGAAGACCAAGGGTTCCTGTCCAACGTTAATCGGGGCAGGGTAAGTCGACTCCTAAGGCGAGGCCGAAAGGCGTAGTCGATGGGAAACGGGTTAATATTCCCGTACTTCTTACAATTGCGATGGGGGGACGGAGAAGGCTAGGTGGGCCTGGCGACGGTTGTCCAGGTTCAAGTACGTAGGCGGGTGGTTTAGGTAAATCCGGACCGCTACTAACGCTGAGATACGATGTCGAGCTACTACGGTAGTGAAGTCATTGATGCCATGCTTCCAGGAAAAGCCTCTAAGCTTCAGATTGTAAGGAATCGTACCCCAAACCGACACAGGTGGTCGGGTAGAGAATACCAAGGCGCTTGAGAGAACTCGGGTGAAGGAACTAGGCAAAATGGTACCGTAACTTCGGGAGAAGGTACGCTCTTATCAGTGAAGTCCCTTGCGGATGGAGCAGACGAGAGTCGCAGATACCAGGTGGCTGCAACTGTTTATTAAAAACACAGCACTGTGCAAAATCGTAAGATGACGTATACGGTGTGACGCCTGCCCGGTGCCGGAAGGTTAATTGATGGGGTTAGACTTCGGTCGAAGCTCTTGATCGAAGCCCCGGTAAACGGCGGCCGTAACTATAACGGTCCTAAGGTAGCGAAATTCCTTGTCGGGTAAGTTCCGACCTGCACGAATGGCGTAATGATGGCCACGCTGTCTCCACCCGAGACTCAGTGAAATTGAAATCGCTGTGAAGATGCAGTGTACCCGCGGCTAGACGGAAAGACCCCGTGAACCTTTACTACAGCTTGGCACTGAACATTGAACCTACATGTGTAGGATAGGTGGGAGACTATGAAACCGCGTCGCTAGATGTGGTGGAGTCGTCCTTGAAATACCACCCTTGTAGTTTTGATGTTCTAACGTTGGTCCCTGAATCGGGATTACGGACAGTGCCTGGTGGGTAGTTTGACTGGGGCGGTCTCCTCCCAAAGAGTAACGGAGGAGCACGAAGGTGGGCTAAACACGGTTGGACATCGTGTGGTTAGTGCAATGGCATAAGCCCGCTTGACTGCGAGAATGACAATTCGAGCAGGTGCGAAAGCAGGTCATAGTGATCCGGTGGTTCTGAATGGAAGGGCCATCGCTCAACGGATAAAAGGTACTCCGGGGATAACAGGCTGATACCGCCCAAGAGTTCATATCGACGGCGGTGTTTGGCACCTCGATGTCGGCTCATCACATCCTGGGGCTGAAGTCGGTCCCAAGGGTATGGCTGTTCGCCATTTAAAGTGGTACGCGAGCTGGGTTTAGAACGTCGTGAGACAGTTCGGTCCCTATCTGCCGTGGGCGTTGGAAAATTGAAAGGGGCTGCTCCTAGTACGAGAGGACCGGAGTGGACGAACCTCTGGTGTTCGGGTTGTCATGCCAATGGCATTGCCCGGTAGCTAAGTTCGGAATCGATAACCGCTGAAAGCATCTAAGCGGGAAGCGAGCCTTGAGATGAGTTTTCCCTGGCGCTATAAGCGTCCTAAAGGGTTGTCGTAGACTACGACGTTGATAGGCAGGGTGTGTAAGTGCTGCGAGGCATTGAGCTAACCTGTACTAATTGCCCGTGAGGCTTAACCATACAACACCCAAGGGGTTTTG
>NZ_JBFRST010000066.1:0-6789 GCF_041473705.1 Vibrio sp. 10N.222.55.B11 | reverse complement strand
AAATTATGCCACCTTGTGGCTGATCCGCACCATAAGTTTTGGACACTGAGTTAAGTGAGTACAATCACTAACGAGGTGAACAATGACAACTAAGAAAACACGAATCAAACATGCTCCTGAATTTAAAGCCGAAGCACTTAAGTTAGCAGAGAAAGTCGGTGTCGCTGCTGCCGCACGACAGCTATCGTTGTATGAATCTCAAATTTATGGGTGGCGTAAAGCCGTCAAAAAAGATGCGAAAATCAGCGATAGAGAAAGGGAGCTCGCCACTGAAAATGCCAAACTCAAACGGTTATTGGCTGAGCAAGCTGAAGAGCTAGATATCGTAAAAAAGGCCGCCACCTACTTCGCGAAAAATCTAAAGTAGATTGCTATGAATTTATGCTCGAACACCTGATGCTATATAGGATTGTCCGTATGGCTAAGGTGTTTGAGGTTTCTCGAAGTGGGTTTTATTATTGGATTGATAATCGCCATAAAGTCACTCAACGCAACGAGCACCGAAAGCAGCTTGATATCAAAGTTCGAGAAGTCTTTGATGATAAAAAGGAACGCGACGGTGCAAGGCGTATTCAAAAAGAACTAGAGGCAAATGGTAATAAGCACGATGTAAAAACCATTGCCGCGAGCATGAAGCGCCAGAGCTTAGTCGCGAAGGCCGCCCGTAAGTTCAAATGTACGACAGACAGCAAGCATAGGCTTCCTGTTGCCCCGAACTTGCTTGAGCAAGATTTTAATGCAACAGCACCGAACCAAAAATGGGCTGGAGATATTACCTATCTAGCGACAAGCGAAGGTTGGATGTATTTAGCGGTTGTTATCGACTTGTACTCACGGCAAGTCGTTGGTTGGTCAATGAGCACCAGAATGACCGCGACTCTGGTCTGTGATGCGCTATCAATGGCATTGTTCCGTAGAGGCATGCCCGAAGGGGTGATTATCCATAGTGATAGAGGTAGTCAATATTGTTCAAAAGACTACAGATACTTAATCTCAGCCCATAATTTAAAACAAAGTATGAGTAGGAAGGGAAATTGCTGGGATAACGCCTGTGTTGAAAGCTTTTTCCATTCAATGAAAGTAGAAGCCGTCCAATACGAGCCGATAATGACGCGAGAAGAGATGCGCCAAGCACTTTTTGAATATATCAAAGTTGATTATAATCGAACAAGAAGGCACAGTGCTCTTGGGTATCTAAGTCCAGTTAACTTTGAAAAACAATATGTCGCTTAATGCGGTGTCCAGTCTAACTGGAGCAGATCACTTATCGCTTCCTCGTCGATCCAAAACGTGACTGAGCCTCTGTTAATCAATGAATTGTTGTACTGACGCCAGTTTTTGGTTTTGAAGTAGGGTTTAGGCATGAAACGATGTTAATGAGTGGATTTCACTGATCCGATCGTAAGGTTTTGATTTAGTTCACTCGAATTGCGCAACAAAGCCGACTATAATCATTAACATTGCTGATAGTTATTGCAGTATCGATATGAAGTAAAGTTAGTATGAGTAGATTTTTTCTTTTCCTGTTTTTAATATCAACATCCACAATGGCCTCAGTTGCAGAAGAAAAGCCGATTGTGATTCTAACTACATTTTCTGAAGACTCTATTTCACAGATAATTAGTAAGTTCCAGGGTATTAACCCTAAAATAAATGTTGATTTTATATTTCGTCGTAATCGTTCGGCTATTCGATTATTGGAGCGCGAAAAATCAAGCAACGTTGATATCATTATATCATCATCTTCAGTGCTGTTTAATGAGCTAGAAGAAAAAGATAAGCTTCAATTAATTGAGAATGAGAATCAAAATCCAGACTGGCTAAAGCCACATATTTTGGAAATGTCAGGCAAGGTTACAGCTTTTGCCTATTCGGGCTTTGGCCTTATGTATAACAAGGAGTACTTAAAAAGTTATCATTTACCTATTCCTCATACTTGGAAAGAACTGTCTGACGCTAGGTATTTTGGCCACCTGACCATGAGTACGCCTACGCGTTCTGGCACAACAAGCCTAATAGTAGAAAATATATTGCAAAACTATGGATGGGATAAAGGCTGGCAGCTTCTCATGAAGATTGGAGGCAATATTGCATTTATATCATCTCGAAGTTTTAGTGTGAGTGAAGCGGTTTCCCAGGGGCTTATTGGTGTAGGCCCAATTATCGATAACTATGCAATTAATAGTAGAAGGAGCTTTAACTATATCGATTTTAATTACATACCTAATTCGATATTAATGCCAACTTATATTGCGATTACAAAAGACAGCAAAGCAAAAAAAGATAGTCAAAAAATTATAGATTTTTTGCTATCAGAGCAAGGACAAAATCTACTTAAAACTACATCGATAACCAAGTTTTCTTTAGCGCAACCAGAATTAGCCAAGAAAACGCGTGTTGTACTCAACAAGGCGTTGGTCTATGACCGTGATGGGCTTATCTCGTTACTGTTTGATCAAGCGATTACCGAGCAATTACATCAGCTGAACATAATGTGGCAGTCTATATATCAACTTGAAAAACAAGAACTGTCCGATGAAAATCAGAGAAAACTTGAGCAAATCAAGTACTATGTTACAAGAGTACCTGTATCCGCTAATCAAGCGCAGTCAAAAGATTATTTAGCATTGTTTACACATGTTGGTACTGACCGAAGCCTTGATCCTGCGGTTGCTGAAGAAGTGCGTCGTTGGCAGCAAGCGCTGAATGATAATTTAGTTAGAGCAAAACAGGTCATTAATGAAATCAATCAAGAGTAATCATATTGCTTAAGTTTCCTAATACTATCAGTTCCCGACTTGTTGGTGCATTTACTTGTATTCTGCTTATGATCTTTTTGATTAGCGTAGTGGCTTTTACTACCTGGAATATGCTTGATAACAAGGTAAATACTATGCTCAATAATAATATGCCATCGTTAAAAATAAGTTATCAATTAGAGCGAGTTAATACACAGTTACAAGCGTATTTAAATGAAATTCATGAGACCATAAATATCATTAGACTAAACCAGCTTGATGTGAATTTGAAAAAGATTTTAGAGGACATTAACCGTTTTACTTATAAATTAATGTATTCACAGGTTATAAAAAAACTAAGGAATGAGTATCAACAACTTGGCGTTGGAATTCAAGAGTTTGTACCATTGTTGTCTGATAAAATTCACGTAAAGCAAGAACTCGATAAACTATCAGAACGTATACTGTGGCTTCATCAAGACATTGTTGAGGAAGTGAATCCGCTAAGACAAGAAATAGAGTGGCAAATTGCCAGTGAGAGAGTATGCCTAAGTCCAGAAAAGAAATCAATTTTATATGACGACTTTACTACGTTACAAATGATGACCCTTAAGGAAAATGAGCTTGTCTCTTTAGTGAACGAACTTATTAGACAATATAAACAGCGTAACTTAGAAAGTGCATTTCATTTTATTAGTTATAAAACTGATGAGATTAAAACGTTGAGTGAAAAACTGGAAAACAACGCAGCAAGTATTACTTACAGACAGTTATTGTTGGAGTTCTTCGAACTCATTAAGCCAAATGGTACATTGCACAATAACCTCAAAGCGCTAAAGGTACTCATTGAACAATCGAATCAACAAAGGCAAATCATCCAATCTTACTTAGAGGTTCAGCAAAAGGAGATAAAGAATTTGGTTAACAAAACCAGTGTTGAACTGGCAGGGATTAAGCTAAGTACTAGAAATATCATTGAAGCAGGTAATGTATTTCTTATCATAGTTTTAGTGTCAGCAATTTTGGTTAGCGTATTCATTTATTTTTATTTTTTCCGTAAGCGAATTGTACAGCGCCTATATGACTTGAGCATGAATTTAAACTCCGTGGCGGCAGGTGAGACTGAACAATTGATCCCAGTAACAGGTAGCGATGAGATTGGTTTACTCGGTCGAACGCTAAGTCAATTTTGTTTACAGCTTCAAGAAATCGAAAACACTAATGCGCTGAATCTTATTAATAACACCCAAGCAAGCCTGGTGACCTGCAACACAGAAGGGGTGATCGAGTCAATGAACTTCAGTGCTCATAACTTATTTAAACGATGTCATAAACCTTTTGAGAAGGATTACATTTGGGGGTTGTTTGACTCTAGTTATCACTACCAGTTGAGGGCGCTTTTTTCGCCAGAAAGCACCTTATTAGTTAACGGAGCATATACAATAACCTTAGCCATAACTGGTGAAGGTGAGCAAGTTCAATACTTTAGGTTGGACTTACGTGTTTATTATCAAAACACGGCCCCCAAGATAATCATTACGCTAACAGACATCACAGAGCACGAGAACATTGCCCGTTGGCTTGAACAAAAAGTAGAAGAAAAAACCCAATCATTAACACAAAAAAATATTGAACTGCATTGCCAGATTGAAGAGAGAAAGCGTGCTGAAAAAAGCCTTGTTTCCACGCAAGAGGAATTGATTCAAGCGGCTAAAATGGCTGTTGTTGGACAAGCAATGACAACCCTCGCACATGAATTGAACCAACCTCTTTCTGCGCTTTCCACCTACATCTATACCGTGCAGGTTACGTACAACCGGGATGACTACCCAGATATCTATAATACCATGGATAAAATGGATGAGATAAGTACTCGCATGGAACAAATCATTACTAATTTGCGGGGCTTTTCGAAAAAGACGTCATTCACTAACCCTGCCGTTGAGATCAATCTTTATCAAGCCGTTAATAATGCAATGGGTATTGCAGATTCTAGAGCGAGGCAGCACTCAATTATATTGAGTAATCAGCTTGGTGAGGATTGCCGCTGTATTGGTGAGCTTATCCAAATTGAACAGGTTATTATTAACTTACTCATTAATAGTTGTGATGCTTTAGCGCCTGTTGCTGGAGGTCAAGGTGTAGTCACCATAAACCAATTAAAGTGTGCTCAAGACTCATTAATGTTAACTTGCAGTGATAATGGCCCGGGTTTTGATCACACCATTATTAATCAAATTTTTACCCCGTTTACGACAACAAAGGAAGTGGGCTTAGGTATTGGTTTGAATATCTGCCATTCGATAATGGGCCGTTTAAATGGTTCAATTCAACTCGCATCAACACTAGAGGGTGGTGCAATGATAGTTTTGGAGTTTCCGATACAATGATTTTAAGTGATGATGTTCAAGTTGTACTTATCGACGATGATCAACATGTTTTAGACTCGATCCAACATCTATTACAGCTTTCAGGGTATAAAACGAAAGCATTTTTAGACCCGCATAAAGCGCTGCAACAAATTCACTCTAATTGGTCTGGCGTCATACTAACTGATATCTATATGCCGACTATGAGTGGTATGGTTCTTATTGATAAAGTTAAGGCCATCAGCCCTCATTTACCAATCATTACTATAACAGGTCATGGTGATATTGAAATGGCAGTAGAGGCAATACAAAAGGGGGCGTGTGATTATCTTGAGAAGCCACTAAAGCCCAAAAAGTTGTTAATTTTACTTAAGAAAGTCATCAGTGAACGCTCAAAAGTGGTCGAACAATGGCATTTAATTGAGCGAGATTTACCCCAAAAATTGCTAGGTAAAAGTGTTGAAATTGTAGAAATACGAGAACGCATTAAGTTACTGGCAACAGCAGATAAAGATGTCTTGATTGTAGGTGAAAATGGTGTGGGCCGTTATACTTCAGCGACTTTATTACATGAACTAAGCCCAAGACATCATGCCCCTTTAATATTTAAAGCAGGAGAGAGTTTGACCACAGTTTTGGAATTAGAATCTGTTATTAAAGCGGCAGAGAATGGCACCGTGATCCTTAATGATCCAAGTAAAATGGCCGAGGAGGTTCAGTTTTATATGAGCCGTTATCTTCTTGAACAAGAAAGAGCGGGGAAGCATACTGTAAAGTTCATCACTATTTTTAGTCAGCAGCCTGAGTTAACTTTACAGGAACATACGTTGATGCCTGAGCTGTATTACTTGTTAAATAATGCCAGATTTTCAATTCCACCACTGAAAAAAAGAAAGGAAGATATTGAGGTTCTCTTTAAGAATTTTTTGAAAAATAGCTGCTTGTTGCTGAGTAAAGATGTGCCCAAAGTCGATAGCTCTTATTTAAATACACTCCTTGATCATTGTTGGCCCGGAAATGTCAGAGAATTAAAGAGTGTTGCAGAGCTGTATGCGATAGGAATTGTTAAGCTTTCAACGATTGAGCGAGTATACCCGGTAGAACAAATGGATGGTGCACTTGATGAGTTAGTGGAAAAGTATGAAAGGCAGCTAATAGAAGATGCCCTGTATCTGTTTTCAGGGCAAATCAATGAAGTATCTAACTATCTTAAGATCCAACGTAAGAAGCTATATTTGCGCATGAAAAAATATGCTCTCGATAAAGCGAACTACAAAAGAAACTAACCAGAGTTGAACATTCATTGCATCGAGGGGGTTGTTGCAAAGAATCGAGCTATGCTGGTTTCTGGTGTATGGAAGAAAAAAGAAGGTGCGGTGTAATCTGTTGATGTAGTTCTCGTCAGAACAATTAACAGAAAGGTAAACCGCATGACTGATAATACTGTTGTTTCACTGAATATACTACAAGACCCACTCACCGAGTTGATACGCCAAGGTGCAAGAGACTTAATTGCACAAGTTGTTGAAGCTGAACTTCATCAGCTACTTACTCAATATCAGAATACGATGGTTGACGACAAACAACCCATTGTCCGCAATGGCTTTTTACCTGAGCGAACCTTGCAAACTGGTGTCGGTGATGTCGAAGTGCAAACTCCTAATACCAATCCGGAAAATTAA
>NZ_JBFRST010000065.1:0-14281 GCF_041473705.1 Vibrio sp. 10N.222.55.B11 | reverse complement strand
GAGATACGAGATACGAGATATTTTTGAAAAATGGCGCAGACAAGACAAGCAAAAAATGCCAAACATCATGGTGCAATTTCTATTGTCTATTCCTTGTTCTACAGACACAAAAAAGCCGAGCTAATGCTCGGCTTTTGTATTAAGAATCTAGTATAGATTACTCAGCAGCTTCTTCAGCAGCTGGGCGGTCTACAAGCTCAATGTAAGCCATTGGAGCTTTATCACCAGTACGGAAACCACATTTAAGGATGCGAGTGTAACCACCTTGGCGAGCCGCGAAACGCGGGCCTAGTTCATTAAATAGTTTTGCCACAACTTCGTTATCACGAGTGCGAGCAAATGCAAGACGACGGTTAGCAACACTGTCTGTCTTAGCTAGGGTAATCAATGGCTCAATTACGCGACGTAGTTCTTTTGCTTTAGGCACGGTAGTTTTAATAACTTCGTGACGAACAAGAGAGCTAGCCATGTTGCTGAACATCGCTTTGCGATGACTGCTGTTGCGGTTGAGTTGACGACCACTTTTACGATGGCGCATGACCTAATCCTTCTAACTTTTCGATTAATCTTCAGCGATTGACGCTGGTGGCCAGTTTTCTAGACGCATGCCTAGAGAAAGACCACGTGAAGCAAGCACATCTTTAATCTCTGTAAGAGATTTCTTACCAAGGTTTGGCGTTTTAAGTAGCTCAACCTCAGTGCGCTGTACAAGATCACCGATGTAGTGAATCGCTTCTGCTTTCAAACAGTTAGCAGAGCGAACTGTTAGTTCAAGATCGTCTACAGGACGTAGTAGGATAGGATCGAATTCTGGCTTCTCTTCCTTCTCCTCAGGTACACGTACATCACGAAGATCTACGAACGCATCCAGTTGTTCAGCTAAAATAGTAGCTGCACGACGGATTGCTTCCTCAGGTTCTAGAGTACCGTTCGTTTCCATATCGATAACAAGCTTGTCTAAATCAGTACGTTGTTCTACACGTGCCGCTTCTACAGCGTAAGCGATTTTATCAACCGGGCTGTAAGTAGCGTCAACTAGTAGACGACCGATAGGACGCTCATCTTCTTCAGTATGGATACGAGCTGAAGCTGGAACGTAACCACGACCACGTTCTACTTTGATACGCATAGCGATCTCAGCGTTGTCATCCGTTAGGTGACAAATTACGTGCTCAGGGTTAGCGATCTCTACATCACCATCGTGGGTGATGTCACCTGCAACAACAGGGCCTGAGCCTGATTTGTTCAGTGTAATAAACACTTCATCTTTGCCTTCAGCAACGCGTACAGCCAAACCTTTAAGGTTTAGAAGGATTTCCAGGATATCTTCCTGAACGCCTTCTTTAGTGCTGTATTCGTGTAGCACACCTTCAATTTCAACTTCTGTTACGGCACAACCCGGCATAGAAGATAGAAGAATGCGGCGAAGAGCATTACCTAGAGTGTGGCCGAAACCGCGCTCTAATGGCTCAAGAGTTACTTTCGCGTGTGTCGTATTGATCTGTTCAATGTCAACAAGACGCGGCTTAAGAAATTCTGTTACAGAACCCTGCATTGTGTCCTCTCTTTTTTTAACCTTACTTAGAGTAAAGTTCGACGATCAAGTGTTCATTGATGTCAGCTGATAGGTCAGAACGCTCAGGCATACGCTTGAATGTACCTTCCATTTTGCCAGCATCTACTTCAATCCAAGTTGGCTTTTCACGTTGTTCAGCAACTTCTAGAGCCGCTTTAATACGAGATTGCTGTTTAGCTTTCTCGCGGATAGAAACAACGTCGTTTGCCGCTACTTTGAAAGAAGGAACGTTTACAACTTTACCGTTAACTAGAATAGACTTGTGGCTAACTAGTTGACGAGATTCAGCACGAGTAGCGCCAAAGCCCATACGGTAAACTACGTTATCAAGACGACCTTCAAGAAGCTGAAGCAGGTTTGCACCTGTGTTGCCTTTAAGACGTGCAGCTTCTTTGTAGTAGTTGCGGAATTGTTTTTCTAGAACGCCGTAGATACGACGAACTTTTTGCTTCTCACGAAGCTGAACGCCATACTCAGATAGACGACCGCGACGAGCGCCGTGTACACCTGGTGCGTTATCAATTTTACACTTGGTATCGATCGCACGGACACCAGACTTAAGGAATAAGTCAGTACCTTCGCGACGGCTAAGCTTAAGCTTAGGACCCAAATATCTTGCCATGATCTTTCTCCAATATTCCTAGAAACGAAACTTAAACGCGACGTTTCTTAGGTGGACGACAACCGTTATGAGGGATTGGTGTCGCATCAACAATGTTAGTGATACGGAAACCAGCAGCGTTCAGTGCACGAACAGTAGATTCGCGACCTGGACCTGGACCCTTAACCATAACTTCCAAGTTCTTTAGGCCATATTCTTTAGCCATTTCACCACAACGCTCAGCTGCAACTTGTGCTGCGAACGGAGTAGATTTACGAGAACCACGGAAACCTGAACCACCTGCTGTAGCCCATGCAAGAGCGTTGCCTTGACGGTCAGTGATAGTTACGATTGTGTTGTTGAAAGAAGCATGAATGTGCGCTACGCCATCAGCTACTTGCTTGCGTACGCGCTTACGCGCGCGAGTTGGTTGTTTTGCCATTGTACTCTACCTTATCCGACTATTTCTTGATCGGCTTGCGCGGACCCTTACGGGTGCGAGCGTTGGTTTTAGTACGCTGTCCACGTAGTGGTAGACTGCGACGATGACGAAGACCGCGGTAACAGCCAAGGTCCATAAGACGCTTGATGTTCATCGATACTTCACGACGTAGATCACCTTCTACAGTGTACTTAGCTACACCATCACGCAGTTGATCGATCTGCTCTTCAGTTAGTTCACTGATCTTAGCATCTTCAGCAATACCCACTTCAGCTAGAATAGCTTGAGAGCGAGTTTTACCGATACCGTAGATTGCAGTAAGTGCAATTACAGAATGCTTATGATCAGGAATGTTAATGCCGGCTATACGGGCCATTATTCACTCCTAAGGGGTTCATAAAAGAATTATCCGCAGCAAAGCCCGTTATGGATACGCTGCGGCATACTACTTCTTTTGCACGCAAAAGGTAGGCCGAGGAATATACTCGACTCTACCTTGTATTTCAAGTAAAAATTTCTGCTAATTAGCCTTGGCGTTGCTTATGCTTTGGCTCACTGCAAATCACGCGAACGACACCGTTACGCTTGATAACTTTACAGTTACGGCAGATTTTTTTAACGGAAGCACGAACTTTCATTGCTAAACTCCGTAAATGGAATCGAAATTGTTACCACCGAATTAACGGCCGTAACCCTTCAGATTCGCTTTCTTTAACACAGAATCATACTGTTGTGACATCAGATGAGTCTGTACCTGTGCCATGAAATCCATGATAACTACCACTACGATTAGTAGTGATGTGCCGCCAAAGTAGAAACGAACGTTCCACGCGACCATCATGAACTCAGGAATCAGACATATAAAAGTAATGTATAGAGCGCCCGCAAGGGTTAGTCTAGTCATCACTTTATCGATATATTTCGCTGTCTGCTCACCTGGGCGGATACCGGGTACGAATGCACCAGACTTCTTCAAGTTATCAGCTGTTTCACGTGGGTTAAACACCAACGCTGTATAGAAGAAACAGAAGAAGATTATAGCTGCTGCATAAAGCATTACATACAAAGGTTGACCTGGGCTAAGAGCTAATGACACGTCAGTTAACCAACCGAACGCGCTGCTTTCACCATTTTGACCAAACCACTGCGCTAATGTTCCTGGGAACAAAATAATACTTGATGCGAAAATCGCTGGAATAACACCTGCCATATTAATCTTAAGAGGCAAGTGAGAGCTTTGTGCTGCAAAAACTTTACGACCTTGTTGACGTTTCGCATAGTTAACGACGATACGACGTTGACCACGTTCCATGAAAACTACGAAGTAAATAACAGCAAAAGACAATACAGCAATCAACAGCAGAAGAAGCACATGCAATTCACCTTGACGCGCTTGCTCGATTGTTTGACCGATTGCAGAAGGCAATCCAGCAACAATACCTGCAAAAATCAGAATGGAAATACCATTACCGATTCCTCGCTCAGTGATTTGTTCACCTAACCACATTAAGAACATGGTACCAGTTACTAAACTCACGGTAGCAATAAGCGTAAACATGGTTTGGTTGATAACAACCAGATTGTCGACCATGTTTGGTAAGCCTGTTGCGATACCAATAGCTTGGAATGTTGCAAGTACAAGCGTGCCGTAGCGTGTATATTGGCTTATCTTACGACGGCCTGCTTCACCCTCTTTCTTGAGTTCCGCTAACGCTGGATGAACTACAGTTAGCAATTGGACTACGATCGATGCCGAAATGTACGGCATGATACCCAATGCTAATATAGATGCACGCTCAAGAGCACCACCGGAGAACATGTTAAACATTTCTACGATGGTACCTTTTTGCTGATCGAACAAATCGGCAAGTACAGCTGCGTCAATACCAGGGATCGGCACAAAAGAGCCGGCTCGGAATACTAAAAGTGCACCAATTACGAATAATAAGCGCGACTTTAGTTCACTTAAGCCGCTCTGAGCACTACGAAAATCTTGTCCTGGTTTCTTAGCCATCTGTACCTCGTTCCTCGAGATTATTCCTCGATTTTACCGCCTGCAGCTTCGATTGCAGCTTTAGCGCCTTTAGTCACGCGTAGACCTTTAACAGTCACAGCTTTGCTTAGGTCACCAGAAAGAACGATCTTAACAAACTCGATGTTCTTAGTGATAACGTTAGCAGCTTTAAGGCTGTTAAGATCAACTACGTCACCTGTTACTTTCGCTAGCTCAGCTAGACGAACTTCAGCAGACACTAGGCTCTTACGAGAAGTGAAACCGAATTTAGGTAGACGTTGTTTTAGAGGCATTTGACCGCCTTCAAAACCTGGACGAACAGAGCCGCCAGAACGTGACTTTTGACCTTTGTGACCGCGGCCACCTGTTTTACCAAGGCCAGAACCGATACCACGACCTACACGCTTCTTAGAAGGTTTAGAGCCAGCAGCCGGTGATAGAGTATTCAAACGCATTCTGATTACTCCTCAATCTTAACCATGTAGTAAACCTTGTTGATCATACCGCGTACGCACGGTGTATCTTCAAGTTCTACTGTATGGTTGATGCGACGAAGACCTAGACCTTTAAGACACGCTTTGTGCTTAGGTAGGCGACCAATTGAGCTTTTAGTTTGAGTTACTTTAATAGTTGCCATCGTGTGCTTACTCCGAAATAGATTCAACAGTTAGACCACGTTTAGCAGCAACCATTTCTGGTGACTTAACGTCTACTAGAGCACCAATCGTTGCACGAACGATGTTGATCGGGTTCGTTGAACCGTATGCTTTAGAAAGTACGTTATGTACGCCCGCAACTTCAAGTACAGCACGCATTGCACCGCCGGCAATAACACCTGTACCTTCTGCAGCTGGCTGCATGTAAACTTTAGAGCCCGAATGACGACCTTTCACCGGGTGGTGAAGAGTGCCTTCGTTAAGCGATACTGTAACCATGTTACGGCGCGCTTTTTCCATTGCTTTTTGAATCGCAGCAGGTACTTCACGAGCTTTGCCGTAACCGAAACCTACGCGACCGTTACCGTCACCAACTACTGTTAGTGCAGTAAAGCTCATGATTCGACCACCTTTAACCGTCTTAGATACACGGTTAACTGCGATCAGCTTTTCTTGCAAATCATTAGCTTGTTGTTGTTCTTTAGCCATCTTCCAACCCTACCTTAGAATTTCAGACCAGCTTCGCGAGCAGATTCTGCTAGCGCCGCTACTCGACCGTGGTATTGGAAACCAGAACGATCAAATGCAACTGAAGCTACGCCTTTTTCAAGAGCGCGCTCAGCAACAGCTTTACCAACTGCTTTAGCTGCATCAACGTTACCAGTGTTCTTAACTTGCTCACGGATCGCTTTTTCTACAGTAGAAGCAGCTGCGATAACCTCAGAGCCGTTTGCCGCGATAACTTGTGCGTAAACATGGCGAGGAGTACGGTGTACTACCAGGCGAGTTGCACCAAGTTCTGCAATCTTACGACGTGCACGTGTAGCACGACGGATGCGAGATGCTTTCTTATCCATAGTGATACCTTACTTCTTCTTAGCTTCTTTAGTACGCACATTTTCATCTGCGTAACGAACACCTTTGCCTTTGTAAGGCTCAGGAGCACGGTAAGAACGAATGTCAGCCGCAACTTGACCTACTACTTGCTTATCGCAACCAGTAATGATGATCTCAGTTTGGCTAGGGCACTCAGCTTTAATACCTTCAGGTAGAGCGTGCTCTACTGGGTGAGAAAAACCAAGAGTTAGAGCTACAGAGTTGCCTTTCATAGCAGCACGGTAACCAACACCCTTAAGAGTTAGCTTCTTAGTGAAGCCCTCAGTAACACCCACAACCATGTTATTAACTAGAGCGCGAGCTGTACCAGCTTGTGCCCATGCGTTAGTAACACCTTCTTTCGGACCGAAAGTTAGGTTGGTTTCTTCCTGTGCAATAACTACGGCGCTGTTAAGAACGCGAGTAAGCTCACCTTTGCTACCTTTTACAGTAACTTCTTGGCCGTTTAGTTTCACCTCTACGCCAGCTGGAATAGCGACAGGTGCTTTAGCAACACGAGACATAATCTACTCCTTAAGCTACGTAACAGATGATTTCACCGCCAAGACCTGCTTTACGAGCAGCACGGTCAGACATCAGACCCTTGGAAGTAGAAACAACTGCAATACCAAGACCACCCATCACTGTAGGTAAAGAGTCTTTATTTTTATAAACTCTTAGACCAGGACGTGATACACGCTTGATTTGCTCGATTACAGGTTTAGCTTGGAAGTACTTAAGAGTAACTTCTAGCTCAGGTTTTGCTTCGCTGTTAACAGCGAAGTCTACGATGTAACCTTCAGCTTTAAGTAATGCAGCAATTGCAACTTTAAGCTTTGAAGAAGGCATTTTTACAGCAACTTTGTTTGCTGCCTGACCGTTACGAACTCGGGTCAGCATATCCGAAATCGGATCTTGCATGCTCATAAGATTTACTCCAAATGATTAAGTGGCAATTACCAGCTAGCCTTACGAAGACCCGGAATCTCGCCTTTCATGCAAGCTTCACGAACCTTAATGCGGCTTAGACCGAATTTACGTAGGTAACCGTGTGGACGACCAGTTTGGTTGCAACGGTTGCGCTGACGTGATGCACTTGAATCACGTGGAAGAGATTGCAGTTTAAGAACCGCATTCCAACGATCTTCTTCAGATGCGTTTACATCGCTAATGATAACTTTTAGCGCAGAACGCTTTTCAGCGAACTTAGCTACTAGTTTTGCACGTTTAGCTTCACGTGCTTTCATTGATTGTTTAGCCATAACAGTAACCCTACCCTTACTTACGGAATGGGAAGTTAAAGGCAGCCAGCAGAGCTCGGCCTTCCTCATCGGAACCCGCAGAAGTCGTGATAGTGATATCAAGACCGCGGACACGATCGACTTTATCGTAGTCGATTTCCGGAAAGATGATTTGCTCGCGAACGCCCATGCTGTAGTTACCGCGACCGTCAAAAGACTTAGCGCTAACACCACGGAAATCACGTACACGTGGAAGTGCGATAGAGATTAAACGCTCTAAAAATTCCCACATGCGCTCACCACGCAAGGTTACTTTACAACCAATTGGGTAGCCTTCACGAATTTTGAAACCAGCTACAGATTTACGCGCTTTAGTGATAAGTGGCTTTTGACCAGAGATCGTTGCCATATCAGCTGCTGCGTTTTCTAGCAGTTTCTTATCGTTGATTGCTTCACCAACGCCCATATTTAGGGTGATTTTCTCAATCCTAGGGACTTGCATGACGCTTGTGTAGCTGAACTCTTTGGTAAGCTCAGCGACTACAGACGACTTGTAGTAATCATGCAGTTTCGCCATAGTAGAACTCCAAATTACTTCTAATTAGTTAGAAACAGTTTCGCCGTTAGATTTGAAGAAACGAACTTTCTTGCCATCTTCGATACGGAAACCGATACGGTCTGCTTTACCAGTAGCCGCGTTAAAAACAGCAACGTTAGAAGCATCAATAGCTGCTTCTTGTTCAACGATGCCACCTTGTTGACCTAGAGCCGGAACCGGCTTTTGGTGTTTCTTAACAAGGTTGATGCCTTCAACGATAACTTTACCAGTTGTCAGAACCTTAGTTACTTTACCTTTCTTGCCTTTATCTTTACCAGCAAGAATGATTACTTCGTCATTACGACGGATTTTAGCTGCCATATTGCCGCTCCTTACAGAACTTCAGGTGCTAGTGATACAATCTTCATGAATTTCGCGTTACGAAGTTCACGAGTCACAGGACCAAAGATACGTGTGCCGACTGGTTGCTCAGTAGTGTCATTTAACAATACACAAGCATTACTGTCGAAGCGAATGACAGAACCGTCTGGGCGACGAACGCCTTTACGGGTGCGCACTACTACCGCCTTCAGAACATCACCTTTCTTTACTTTACCGCGAGGAATCGCTTCCTTCACTGTAACCTTGATGACGTCACCGATATGTGCATAACGGCGGTGAGAGCCACCCAGAACCTTAATACACATTACCTTGCGCGCGCCAGAGTTATCTGCTGCGTCAAGTGTACTTTGCATCTGGATCATTGTTAGTGCTCCGCTAAATATTAAAACTAGACCCTCTCGGGTCGGGCTGCCTCTTTAAAAGGGACGCGAATTGTACCACCCTTTTTTTAAATTGGGTAGACAAAAAACAAGCGGCTCCAAAAAATTATTTGGAGCCGCTTATAAGTTATAGAATTACAAAGATTAAATCTTCGCTTTTTCTAGAACTTTAACCAATGTCCAAGACTTAGTCTTAGACAGAGGACGACACTCAGCGATTTCAACTTTGTCGCCTAGGCCACAAGTGTTGTCTTCGTCGTGTGCGTGTACTTTAGTCGTGCGTTTGATGAACTTACCGTAAATTGGGTGTTTTACAGTGCGCTCAATAGCAACAACGATAGACTTGTCCATCTTGTCACTTACTACACGGCCTTGCTGGATGCGGTTAGTTTCGCTCATTATGCGCCTGCCTTTTCAGTCAAAACAGTTTTCACACGTGCGATGTCACGGCGTACAGCTTTTAGAGTATGAGTTTGCTGTAGTTGACCAGTTGCAGCTTGCATGCGCAAGTTGAACTGTTCACGTAGCAAATTCAATAGCTCAGCGTTAAGCTCTTCAACGTTCTTTTCGCGTAGATCTTGTGCTTTCATCACATCACCTGCTTAGTTACAAAAGTAGTTTTAACAGGCAGTTTACGTGCCGCTAGGCGGAACGCTTCACGTGCCAACTCTTCAGGTACGCCATTCATCTCGTACATAACTTTGCCTGGTTGGATTTGAGCAACCCAGTACGCAACTGAACCTTTACCTTTACCTTGACGAACTTCAAGAGGCTTTTCAGTAATCGGCTTGTCTGGGAATACACGGATCCAGATTTGACCTTGACGCTTAATGTGACGTGTCATAGCACGACGTGCCGCTTCGATTTGACGTGCAGTCAGACGACCACGGCCAACAGCTTTAAGACCGAATTCGCCGAAGCTTACTTCAGTACCTTTAGCTAGACCACGGTTACGACCAGTCATAACCTTGCGGAACTTAGTACGTTTTGGTTGTAGCATCGTTCGACTCCTTACTTACGGCCTTTACGCTGCTTCTTAGGCTTATCGCCTTTTGGCTCTACTGCGTTAGCAGCTGGCATACCGCCTAGAATCTCACCTTTGAAGATCCAAACTTTAATGCCGATCACACCGTATTGAGTGTGAGCCGAAGAAGTTGCGTAATCAATGTCTGCACGTAGAGTGTGTAGAGGCACACGGCCTTCACGGTACCACTCAGAACGTGCGATTTCAGCACCGCCAAGACGGCCGCCTACTTGTACTTTGATGCCTTTAGCGCCTAGACGCATAGCATTTTGTACCGCACGCTTCATTGCACGACGGAACATAACACGACGCTCTAGTTGAGACGCGATGCTATCAGCTACAAGCTGACCATCTAGCTCAGGCTTACGTACTTCAGCGATGTTAATTTGCGCTGGTACACCTGCGATTTTAGCTACAGCTGCGCGTAGCTTCTCTACGTCTTCACCTTTCTTACCGATAACAACGCCAGGACGAGCAGTGTGAATAGTCACACGGATGCTCTTAGCTGGACGCTCGATAACGATACGAGATAATGATGCTTTTTGTAGTTCCTTTGTAAGGAACTGACGTACCTTGAAGTCGCCGTCTAGGTTGTCAGCGAATTCGTTGGTATTAGCAAACCATGTAGCATTCCAAGGCTTAACGATGCCAAGACGAATACCATTAGGATGTACTTTCTGACCCATTGCTTACTCTCCTAGTCTTTAGCGATCTGCTACAACAATAGTGATGTGGCTTGAACGCTTCAAGATACGATCCGCACGACCTTTAGCACGAGGCATAATACGCTTCATGATAGGGCCCTCATCTACGAAGATTTTAGCGACATTTAGATCGTCGATATCTGCACCTTCGTTATGTTCCGCGTTAGCGATAGCTGACTCAAGAACCTTCTTAACTAATACAGCAGCTTTTTTGTTGCTGAAAGTTAGAATTTCTAGAGCTTGGTCTACCGACTTACCGCGAATTTGGTCTGCAACTAAGCGAGCTTTCTGTGGAGAAATACGAGCAAAGTTATGTTTAGCTAAAGCTTCCATCATCTACTCCTTATTTCTTCTTAGCTTTCTTATCTGCAGCATGACCGCGATAAGTACGAGTTGGTGCAAATTCGCCCAGTTTGTGACCGATCATTTCTTCGGTAACGAAAACTGGAACGTGCTGACGACCATTATGGACAGCGATGGTCAAACCAATCATTGTTGGGATGATCATTGAGCGACGGGACCAAGTCTTAATAGGCTTTTTGTCTCCGCTTTCCACCGCTTTCTCTACCTTCTTCAGCAAGTGTAGGTCAATAAAAGGACCTTTCTTGAGAGAACGTGGCATGGCGATTCCTCTTTATAAATTATTTAGTGCGACGACGTACGATGTACTTGTCAGTGCGCTTGTTCTTACGAGTCTTGAAGCCCTTAGTAGGAACGCCCCAAGGAGAAACTGGGTGACGACCACCAGATGTGCGGCCTTCACCACCACCATGTGGGTGATCCACCGGGTTCATTACTACACCACGTACGGTTGGACGTACGCCGCGCCAGCGTGAAGCACCAGCTTTACCAAGTTCACGTAGCATATGCTCAGAGTTACCAACTTCACCGATCGTTGCACGACCTTCAGAAAGAACTTTGCGCATCTCACCAGAACGTAGACGGATAGTTACGTATGCACCATCGCGAGCGATGATTTGAGCATAAGCACCAGCCGAACGAGCTAGTTGAGCACCTTTACCAGGCTTAAGTTCAACACAGTGTACAGTAGAACCTACTGGGATGTTGCGCATCGGCAGAGTGTTACCTGCTTTGATTGCAGCATCTACGCCAGATTGAATCTGGTCGCCTGCGTTAACACCTTTAGGTGCAATGATGTAACGACGCTCACCGTCTGCGTACAGAACTAGAGCGATGTTAGCACTACGGTTTGGATCGTATTCTAGACGCTCAACTTTCGCTGGGATGCCATCTTTAGTACGTTTGAAGTCAATTACACGGTAATGGTGCTTATGACCACCACCGATGTGACGTACTGTAATACGACCGTTGTTGTTACGACCACCGTTCTTAGAGTTTTTCTCTAGAAGTGGTGCGTATGGCTTACCCTTGTGTAGGTCAGCGTTAACAACTTTAACGACGTGACGACGACCAGGGGAAGTCGGCTTACATTTAACAATAGCCATTTTTACTACTCCTGTTATTCCGCGCCGCCAACGAAGTCAAGATCTTGACCTTCTTTCAAAGTAACGTAGGCTTTCTTAACGTCTGAACGACGGCCTTCACGCATACCTTGACGTTTGGTCTTACCCTTTAATACAAGAGTATTTACAGACTTAACTTCAACTTCAAATAGCTTTTCTACAGCTGCTTTGATCTCTTTCTTAGTTGCATCTTTAGCTACTTTGAAAACGATAGTGTTCGCTTTCTCAGCTGCCATAGTTGCTTTTTCAGAGATGTGCGGAGCACGTAGAACTTTTAAGATACGCTCTTCAGTGATCATGCTAGCATCTCCTCAACTTGCTTAACTGCGTCAGCAGTCATTAGAACCTTGTCGAAAGCGATTAGTGATACTGGATCAACACCAGCAACATCACGTGCATCTACTTTGTATAGGTTACGAGCAGCTAAGAATAGATTTTCATCTACTTCGCCAGTCACAATCAGAACGTCGCTTAGCTCAAGCTCTTTAAGCTTAGCTACAAGTTCTTTTGTTTTTGGTGCTTCTACAGAGAAGTTATCAACAACGATTAAACGCTCTTGACGAACTAGCTCAGAAAGAATGCTCTTCATAGCACCGCGGTACATTTTTTTGTTTACTTTTTGGCTGTGATCTTGTGGTTTCGCAGCAAAAGTAACACCACCTGTACGCCAGATTGGGCTACGAATTGTACCAGCACGTGCGCGGCCAGTACCTTTTTGACGCCATGGCTTAGCGCCACCGCCAGATACTTCAGAACGAGTCTTTTGAGCACGAGTACCTTGACGAGCACCTGCTGCATATGCAACAACTACTTGGTGTACAAGAGCTTCGTTGAAGTCACGTCCGAAAGTAGTCTCGGAAACAGTTAGTGCATCAGCACCTTTAACCATCAATTCCATTACTTACTCCTAGACGTTATGCTTTAACAGCAGGTTTTACGATCACGTTTCCGCCTGTTGAGCCCGGTACTGCACCTTTAATAAGGAGTAGATTGCGCTCAGCGTCAACACGTACGATCTCTAGGTTTTGAGTCGTTACACGCTCAGCACCCATGTGACCTGCCATTTTCTTGCCTTTAAACACGCGGCCTGGAGTTTGACATTGGCCAATTGAACCCGGTGCGCGGTGAGACAAAGAGTTACCGTGAGTCATATCTTGAGTAGAGAAGTTCCAACGCTTGATAGCGCCTTGGAAGCCTTTACCTTTAGATGTACCAGTAACGTCTACTTTTTTAATTTCGTTGAAAAGTTCTACGTTTAGCTCAGCGCCAACTTCAAACTCTTCGCCGTTTTCTAAACGGAATTCCCAAAGACCGCGACCTGCTTCTACACCCGCTTTCGCGAAGTGACCAGCTTCAGGTTTAGTTACACGGTTAGCTTTCTTAGCACCAGTAGTTACTTGGATTGCTGCGTAGCCGTCTGTCTCAAGAGTTTTAACTTGAGAAATACGGTTCGCTTCAACCTCAACAACAGTTACTGGGATAGAAACGCCTTCTTCAGTAAATACGCGGGTCATACCCACTTTACGTCCGACTAGACCAATCATTATTCTTATCTCCCTTAACCTAGGCTGATTTGAACATCAACGCCAGCTGCAAGATCAAGACGCATTAGAGCATCAACAGTTTTATCTGTTGGCTCAACGATGTCGATCAAACGCTTGTGAGTACGGATTTCGTACTGATCACGTGCATCTTTGTTGACGTGTGGAGAGGTAAGAACAGTGAAACGCTCTTTACGAGTAGGAAGTGGAATAGGACCACGAACCTGTGCGCCAGTACGTTTTGCTGTTTCAACGATTTCCGCAGTTGAAGCATCGATTAGCTTGTAATCAAACGCTTTAAGGCGGATACGAATACGTTGGTTCTGCATGAGACAGAGCTCCAATTATTAAAAATTACACAAACAATATCGCCACTCAAACCCGATAAAACGAGAGAATGCCGATTGATTTATGTGAAACCGTAGCACCCAAAATTAGGACGCATTGTCAGTTAACTTTTGAAGTAAACAAGAAGTTTACTATTTTTATTAACCGCGAACATAAGCTGAGTATACATTACTAGGTAAGACCTACTCCTCAGTGCTCATTGGTTCACAACCAGCGTTAGCCAGTGCGATGCATTATACAGATCACACTTTAGTATGCAAGTAGTGTTGGAAAAATAATCGCAATTTATTGGAAGTTGGTTTTGTATCGAGAGGGAAGAAGATAGATGGAAGGTAATATTTCTTTTGAGAAAACAAAAGGGAAGCCGAAGCTCCCCTTTTCAGATGCGTGCTCTTCTAATGAAGAGAGTGCAAAAATCTAAATGCTATTAAGCGAAGATTTTAGCTACAACACC
>NZ_JBFRST010000064.1:0-90254 GCF_041473705.1 Vibrio sp. 10N.222.55.B11 | reverse complement strand
TGATTTAGGCAACAACGCCGAGGTGAGATTTAACCGTGAACTCACTAATAAACAAGTCATCGGCGATTTGTGTGTTTGAAGACCCGGATTGAAGACAGCGAATCACCTGGATCTCACGAATGGTTAAATCAACATTGGTTGGTGTGGTGTTGGTATTGACCATATTGCGATAATAAAACAACAGTTGATTGGTTACCTTCCTTGGCAGCCAGTTATCGCCATCAATGACTTCTTGAAGACCACGAGCAATCTTGTCCTTTTGTTCAGTGTTGTAAAAGAGTCCTTTTAGTACCCCATAGGTAAGAAGCTCTGAGGTTGGAAGTTGCTGGGGGACATTGAATAAAATGATTTCGTGATTTTTCCACATAACAGTCAGGTTAGGACAAATAATCAGTAGTTGTGGTACCTCTCTGTAATCGACGAGCAAGATCCGGTTACTCCGCTTTCTATCAACTAGCATTAATTCGTCGGGTGTCATTTTGTAGAGAACAATAGATAAATGCTTTTCTATCTCTTTTACATGTAGATAGGTATCGTTTGGGTCGATGCACAGAAAGTGTAAAGTGCGAGCGTATCTTGATTTTCTCATTGAAACGTCCTGTTTGAGTGGGATTAGATTCCACGTTGTCATGCAGGCTTTAGCTTCTCTAGCGCCTTGATAGTGACTTGCGTTGAATATCAATTATCAAAGTAAATGAGTGGTTTGTAAGTGGAGAAAAAAGCAACATCGCTCTGAATATCATGATTTGTTACGTTTTTATTCTTTGTAGTGAGGAGAGAATAGGAATGCGATTTATCACTGCAGAAAAGCATGCTATTCTTGTGCGCTAAAATTTTCTGAGACTATGAATTTAGACGGAGCAAATCATGGCTAGCCGTGGAGTTAACAAAGTTATATTAGTGGGTAACCTAGGTAATGACCCTGAAATTCGTTACATGCCAAATGGCGGCGCAGTAGCGAACATTACCATTGCAACGTCAGAGTCATGGCGTGATAAAGCAACTGGCGAGCAGCGTGAAAAAACAGAATGGCACCGTGTTGCTCTGTTTGGCAAGCTTGCGGAAGTTGCTGGTGAGTACCTACGTAAAGGTTCTCAAGTTTACATTGAAGGTCAACTTCAAACTCGTAAATGGCAAGATCAAAGCGGTCAAGATCGCTACACAACTGAAGTGGTTGTTCAAGGCTTCAATGGTGTAATGCAAATGCTTGGCGGCCGTGCTCAAGGTGGTGCTCCTGCTCAAGGTGGCATGGGTAACAACCAACAGCAAGGTGGTTGGGGTCAGCCACAGCAGCCACAACAACAGCAACAACAATACAGTGCTCCCGCTCAACAGCAGCCAAAAGCACCTCAACAAGCTCCTCAGCAGGCTCAACCTCAATATAATGAGCCGCCAATGGATTTTGATGATGACATCCCATTTTAGTCCCTGTTTTTAATATATTATAAAGACAGTATTAAATTGGAAAAAGCCGCGTTCATCGCGGCTTTTTGTTACCTACAATTCTTAACGCTTTATTTACAACGTCAATTTATAGTATAAGTAGCAATACGGTATAATGTGAGTTGAAAAGGATTTCGTTATTCATGAGATATACCCCGACACTAAAATTGAGCACTCGATTGGTCGCATTTGTCACCGTGATAGTGATCAGCGCGATGTTCATTCTTTTTATTGGTGGCACACTTTCCTTTAAGCGTATTGGACAGGAATATTTAGACCATTATTTGGTTGGCATTGTCGACGTTGTAGATAAAGAGATGGAAGACCCTGACGCCGCGTATTCAATGCAGCGTTGGATGCCTAAGATGTTGCAGGCGAGCAATATTGTTGAGATGAAACTCTCGAACAAGACCGGCATCGTTTATCGTTTCAAAGATACCTCCCCACAAATTGATCCCAATCGTCTTTATGAGAAAAGCTTCATTTTAGAGCGTAATGAAGGCTACCGAATCGAATTTAAAGCACTTCCTCCTTATATTGGCTACAACTACTCAATGGAAGCGATGTGGTCAATTACTTTGGCTGTCGCATTGGTTCTGTTCTGTCTTGCTCGCGGTGTTCGTTGGTTGAAAGAACAACTCATGGGTTCTGAAATCTTGGAAGAGCGAGGAAGAATGATCTTGGCCGGTCAGGTTGAAGCTCATGCAAAGGGAGATGAGCGAGAGTGGCCTTATACCGCAAGCGAAGCCTTAGATGTATTGATTGAAGAGCTACAAGATGCTCGTCAAGAACGAAGTCGCTTTGATACCTTTATTCGTACCCATACTTTCCTAGATAAACTCACGGGAACGGCAAACCGAGTTTTATTCGATAATAAGCTGGAATCGGCACTGCATGAAAGTGGTGCTCGAGGCGGTGTGTTACTGATACGTATCGACGAATGGGAGCAAGTTAGTGATGCTAACGATAAGCAAACCACAGACGGCTTTATTATTGAAGTCGGTGAAGTACTGTCGAATATCGTTCAACGCTATCCCGATGTCATTTTTTCTCGCTATTACGAAGCGGACTTTGCTGTATTTATCCCTCATCAGGGCGCAAAAGATATTGCGACCTTGGCTGCTCAGTGTTTAAGGCAGTTAGATAAGCTAACTCCGCCAGAGCCTTTAGAGTCGGATAACTGGTGTCATATTGGTGTGACCATGTATACCGAAGGTGAGCGTCATAGCCAGATCATGGATGAAACGGAAACGGCACTAAAGAGTGCTCAGTTAGAGCGTATTAATAACTGGAGCCGTTACCCGAAAGAGAATAAGAATGAGCTTGATAGAGGCAGTGTTCGTTGGAGAACATTACTTGATAAAGCGCTGCTTCCTGAAAATTTAGTAATCTTTGCTCAGCGGTGTTATCTTATGCCGGAATCTGGTCAAGTTAATGAATTGCATAGAGAAATATTTACTAGAATTCAGGATCCTGACAAAGGTTTATTGAAATCGTCTCGATTTATGCCTGCGGTAGAGCAAGTGGGTTATCAAGCTCAAATGGACCAATCGGTTCTAAAGGTTGTGTTGAAATCGTTGAAAGAATCAACTCAACCTATCAACTATTCAGTGAATCTGAATGTTACCCCGTTTGCTAATAAACAGCACTTTAAGTGGTTTAGGAGTGAGTTGTTACAGCTCTCTGCTCAACACCGCTCTCAGCTTGCGTTTGAGTTTCCAGAAGGGCACTTGATTGCTCATCTTGATTATATGAGACCGGTGGCAAAGATGTTGCGAGGTTTAGGGTGTAAAGTTGTGGTTGGCCAAGCTGGGCGAACCATTGTTAGCACTCACTATATAAAGGATTTGAAGGTTAATTATATTAAGCTTCATCGAAGCCTAATAAAGAAAATCGACCAAAGGCATGAGAACCAACTGTTTGTTCGCAGCTTAATTGGGGCGTGTGGTGATTCTCCAACTCAAGTTATTGCCGTTGGAGTCGAGACAAAACAAGAAAAGAATACCTTGATAGAGTTAGGCATTAACGGCTATCAAGGGAGATATTTCGACGAAGAACAACAAATTATCCCTTTGCCTAATCAAGCAGAAAAAGCCGCGAAAGCGGAATCTGTTGTCAAAGTTGGACGAAGAAATCGATGGCGTAAGAGTAGTAGTTAAGAATGAATTTTAAAGCGATTTTAGACAAAATAAAGCCAACGAATAATAAAGGTAGCTCGCAAGTTGTCTTGCTGGGCAATGACGCCATTTATATTTCATCGACAGAACAAGATCCTCAAGTAGCCAGCATTCCCGTGGTTAATGGGGACTGGGAGAGTGCGCTAAAAAAATCGCTTAGCAGTGAGGCGTTTACCAGTAATAGCGTCCAACTGATTGTCTGTGCTAACTACTACCAAACCTACCAAATTGATAAACCGGACATTCCAGAGAGTGAATGGTCGGTAGCACTGCCTTTTTTACTCAAAGATCTTGTTTCAGAAAGAGTCACGGAAATTACTGCGAGTGCGGTCGCGTTACCAACGTCGAACAAGCTGCAAGTATATGTCCTGCCTAAAAAGCTGTTGGACAAGCTTTTGAATATCACTAATTCGGCTCAGGTTGAATTAATAGGTGTTGCTCCTGAAGATGAAATCTGGGGTTACAGTGCAGGCGAACTGTCTAATTTCATTCTTTTACAACGTAGCGTCAATTCACACTTTAAATTGGGTGCGTTTGTCGAAAATACCGTTTGTTTTCAAAGAACCATCCGCAGTGTTGTGCCACCTTTAACGGGTGTTGCGTCAAGTGCTCTGCAGTTAGATGGCCTCGCTTTAGAGCTTCAACGCTCGATTGATTACCTTTCTTCTCAAATTAAAGGCACCCAGCTTCACCAGCTTAAAATCTGTTGTGACGAAGAAGATGAAGCAGAGTTACAAAGTGCCTTAAACAGTACATTGAGCTCGACAGTTTCACTGTTGGTTGAAGGTGAGCGTGATAATTCAGAGAGTTTGTTGCTTAAACTTGCAGCTGAAAAAGAGACGTTTAAGGTCAATCTTTACCCTGAACACCTTAAGCCTAAAAAAGAATATTTTACGCTGACCAATGTTGTTGCGAGCTGGGGAGTAGTTTGTGTTTTGATGCTTGGTGGTTACTTCGCAATGCAGTATCAAGTTTCTAATCTAGATAAAGAGCTAACAGCCCTGCAACAAGACTCGAATCAACTTAACAAGCAAGTTAACCAATTGAATAGTAAGTTAACTCAGCATAAACCGTCTCCAGAGAAAGTCGCGGCGGTTGCGCGTCTCAAACGTGAGACTGAGGCTAAAAAAGAGGCTTTGAAGGCTGTTGGACAATACGACGAATCCCAACAAGTCGGGTATTCTGGCGTCATGAATTCCTTAGCTAAATTAGGCCGAAATGACATTTCTCTTTCGCACATCTACATGACCCACGATACTTTAGATCTTAGTGGCTTGGCTCGTAACGCAAATGTCGTTCCGAACTGGATTGGTCAGTTTAAAAGTGAGCTTAATTTAGTCGGACGCACTTTTGAAAAACTAAAAATTGGCCGTAATGATCAGGATGTGGTGACGTTTGAGCTAAGTACTCGTCGGGAGAGTAAATAATGCAGCAGTGGAACCAGCTGAGCGATAAGTTTCTTGCATTAAGTCAAAGAGAAAAATGGCTACTTTTTGTGTGTGGTTTTGTTGGCCTATCGATGTTGTTGTTCACCTTATTGGTTGAGCCTGCGTATCTCGATCTACAAGCTAAAAATGCCAAGGCGAGCAGCCTGACTCAATCGAATCAAAGGCAGCAAGGTGAGTTACTTGTTCTGCAAGCTCAGTTAAACAAAGACCCAGACAAAGAAATTAATCGAGAGTACAAAAAGCTGCTGGTGGAGAGCCAAGATCTCTCTCTTCAGCTTTCTCAGATTGTTGATGGATTAATCACACCTTCTCAAATGTCGCAGTTACTGGAGAGCGTTCTTAACGCCGGTAATGGACTAAAGCTTGAATCGCTAGAGTCATTAAAACCAGAAGCGATTTCGAACAATAAAGAGACCAGCGAATATTCAGGCTACTTTCTTCACCCTGTAAGAATGGAGCTAACCGGCAGTTACTTTGATATCTCAGCTTACCTTCAAGCACTTGAGTCTCTACCTGTGAGTTACTACTGGCGCACATTTGAATACTCAGTAGAAGAATATCCTAAAGCTCGACTGGTGTTCGAGGTTTACACATTAGGTACTAGACAGGAGTTTATCGGTGGTTAGAACTCTTTTGTTGTCCTTGCTATTTAGTAGCTCTTTTGTGTGGGCTGAGCAAGATCCCACGGCGCCATTAGGCTGGCTTTCACCTCAACAAAAAACGGCGCCTGCTAAGAAAGCACCAACTCGTTATCGCTTGCCTTCTTTAGAAAGCATCGTGTGTAAGGGAGATACGCCTTGCTATGCGATTATGAATGGTCAGATTCTCGGACAAGGGGAAACGATCAGAGGGTACCGAGTTAAGAACATAGATCCAGAATACGTCACTCTGCAGAGAAGCTCTAAGCAGTGGAAATTAGAGATGTTCTCTTTAGATGTTAAGAATAATTAAGGTTAGAGTGAAGACATGCGTAAACTTGTAGTAGCAATCCTAGTGTCATCTTTAGTCGGCTGTTCGATGGGGCATAGAGATCCTGTTGAGATTAAAGAGTCTTTAAACGAATCAATTAATGAAGCCAATAGCAGAGCGCTTCATGAGCTGCCTTCGTCGGTTCAAGATGACCTTATGCCTCAGCTTAATTCTGACTCGATGTCTCCGGGGATGGAAACGGTTAAGCGTTTTCGTATTCAGGCAAAAGGCGTTGAAGCGAGAACTTTTTTTGCCAGCTTAGTGAAAGGTACGGAATATAGTGCGGCTATTCACCCAAGTGTGTCTGGAAACCTTACGCTTAATCTAACGGACGTGACGTTAGATGAGGTACTGGCTGTTGCTCAAGATATGTATGGCTACGATATTGAAAAGCGTGGCAAAGTGATTCAAGTTTATCCTGCCGGTCTTCGCACCGTAACGATCCCTGTCGATTACTTACAAGTTAAGCGTTCTGGTCGCTCACTAACGACGATCACCACCGGCACGATCTCTAACTCAGATTCGAATTCATCGAGCTCTTCAAACTCGAACTCAAACTCGTCAAATTCATCTAACTCTTCTAATTCATCAAACTCGACATCGAATGGTGGTACAGAGATTGAAACGACCTCTGAAAGTGATTTTTGGCCACAGCTTGAAGCGGCGGTTGCTCACTTAATTGGCTCGGGCGATGGGCAAAGCGTTGTCGTGACCCCGCAAGCGAGTGTGATTACAGTGCGTGCTTACCCTGACGAAATTCGTGAGGTTCGAGAGTTCTTAGGTATTTCTCAAAAACGCCTGCAGCGTCAAGTTATCCTAGAAGCCAAAATCATGGAAGTAACCTTGAGTGATGGTTACCAACAAGGTATTAGCTGGTCTAATTTATCTAAGTCGATTGGCAGCGGCGGTGTGGTAATTGATCGACCTGGTGGAACTTTGCCTCCATTAGATGCGATCAGCTCTTTGTTAGGCGGGCAAACCAACGTAACGATCTCAGATGGCAGTTTTGAAGCGGTATTGAGCTTTATGGATACTCAAGGTGACCTGAACGTTCTATCAAGCCCACGAGTCACAGCTGCAAACAACCAGAAAGCGGTTATCAAAGTGGGTACTGACGAATACTACGTGACGGATTTATCTAGCGCGGTAGGCAGTGGTGACAACGCGAACGTCGCACCTGAGGTTGAGTTAACTCCGTTCTTTTCGGGTATCTCCTTAGATGTGACCCCTCAGATAGATGATAAAGGTAGCGTATTCTTACATGTTCACCCAGCCGTTATTGAGGTCGAGGAAGAAGTGAAAGAGCTCAACCTTGGTTCTACAACGGGTGTGGTGCAGCTTCCTTTGGCGAAAAGCTCTATTCGTGAGTCTGACTCAGTGATTCGAGCTCGAGATGGCGATGTGGTTGTTATTGGTGGTTTGATGAAATCCAACACCAGTGATGTGACCTCTAAAGTTCCATTCCTCGGTGATATTCCAGCCTTAGGTCATTTGTTCCGTAACACCAATCAGTTAACGCAAAAAACTGAACTCGTGATCTTGCTTAAGCCAACGATCGTGGGTGTGAATACTTGGCAAAATGAGTTGGAGCGTTCACGTGATCTTCTTCAACAGTGGTTCCCTGATGAAGAGTAATTGCTTATTTTCTCTATATAGAGTGGCAGTGTCTCACAAAGCTAGGTCGTCGTATGTATCAAGCTCACTTTGGTTTTGAACAACTGCCATTTACCTTAACGCCGAATACCGATTTCTTCTATGGTTTAGCGCCTCATTTCGAAGCGATTCAGACGGTAATCTCGGCGTTGGAAATGGGCGAGGGCGTGATTAAGGTGACCGGAGAGGTAGGCACTGGAAAAACCATGGTTTGCCGGATGTTGGTCAATCACCTACATGACTGTACAGCTCTGATCTACTTACCAAACCCCGTGTTATCAGGGGCAGACTTGCGCCAGGCGGTTGCAACAGAGCTTGGTTTAGCTGTCGATAATGAAGCAACCTTGGTTGATAACATTCAGCATAAGCTCATTGAATTGCACAATTCTGGTTTAAGAGTGGTGGCTATTCTTGATGAAGCTCAGGCTCTATCGGATGAAGCGCTCGAAACATTAAGGTTGTTTGGTAACCTTGAAACGGAAGATAAAAAACTGCTGCAGATTGTTCTATTAGGTCAGCCAGAATTGGATGCTCGATTAGAGGCTTATCACCTAAGGCAGTTTCGCCAAAGAATCACATTTAGTTCGACACTGAGACCGCTGAATCTCGATGAAACGGTGGCTTATATTGATAATCGAATCGCTAAATCTGGTGGCAGTCCTGAGTTATTCAGCTTGAATCAAAAAAAGGCGATCTGTCGTTCGTCGTTAGGTATCCCTAGATTGATAAACCAACTTTGCCATAAGGCTCTATTGCTTTCGTTCAGTGAAGATAAGAAAAGTATCGACAACCAACATCTTTTTTCAGCTATGCATGAAACGTACGATGTGTGTAAGCCTAAATTTAAAACGCCAATACTGTGGGGTTGGAATTAATTATGAGCGTCATTAACAACGCCTTGTCTGAATTGGCAAAGAAAAAGTCAGCGACTTCGATTGAAGCGGCAGTCGTACCTAAAGTAAAAACGCGTTCCCCCCTAGTTTGGGTTGTTGCAGGTTTTACTTTGAGCTTAGCGATGGGCGGTTGGGCGATATCGCAAGGCCCTGTGATTGATCAGTCTATTGTTGAGCAGTCAATCTCAACTCGAGATTTACAGGTTCAAGTCTCTGTCGTTGATGATTCAAATGGCATTCAGGGAGTTGCTCAACCTATCTCATCGCCAACTAAGAAATTGGTGACACTAGACTCTGCGATCCTTTCAACAGAAAACACTGCGATGGCAAAAAGCGCTCAATCTAAGCCTAGTGTTTCCGAATCAGTTGTTATGTCTGCCCCAAAAGCGACAAAACAACAAACACCGGCTAAAGCTCTAAGCGTGCCTGAAACGACTAAGACTGAAATTCCCCAACCGATTTACGTTGCTAGTGTGGCAAAAAAAGCCCCTGCGTCTATCTCTAATGAGCCTGTAGCCTCTGGTGATTCAGAAAATAGCGGAATGTTGATCGAACAGGTTGAGTTAACTCCGGAACAGCTATCTGTGAATGCACAAGGTCGAGCTCAGAAAGCGCTTGATGCGAACGATCTTACTGGTGCGTTGAAAGGTTATACCGAGGCGCTGCGTTATACCCCAAGAAATGAAGATGTCCGTCAGAAACTTGCGATTCTCTATTTTGGTAAAGGCGATACTCGCAAAGCCTATGAGCTTTATCAGTCTGGTATCAAGCTCAACATCAACAGTGAAAAATTGCGATTAGGGTTATCTAAACTGCTTGTTAAAGCGAATCAATCAGAAGCGGCGCTGAGCCCTTTGGTACACATGCCTCCGCATCCAACTCAAGAGTATCTAGCAATGCGTGCGGCCTTGAGTCAAAAGAGTCAGCAAGAAGAAGTGGCATTGGAAAGTTACCAAAAGTTGGTTGAGGTCGATTCAGATAATGCTCGCTGGTGGTTAGGCTTAGCGATTCAGCAAGAACGTCAACTCGATTTCACAGCTGCTAAAGCGTCATACCAAGGTGCGTTAACCAGAGTCGGTATCTCATCTCAATCACAAAGCTTTGTGCGTGACCGGTTAAAAATACTCAATGCTTTAGAGGAGAGCGGCGATGCAAATTAGATTAAGAAAAAGACTTGGTGATTTGCTTGTCGAAGAAGGCATTATCACTGAGGCTCAAGTTGAACAAGCACTGGCCGCTCAGAAAAGTACTGGGCGTAAGCTCGGTGATGCGCTAATTGAGCTTGGCTTCTTGTCAGAACAGCAAATGCTGAGCTTTTTGTCGCAGCAGTTAGCGATTCCTCTTATTGATTTAAGCCGAGCCGTTGTCGATGTTGAAGCGGTACAGCTTTTGCCAGAAGTACATGCTCGTCGCCTTCGTGCCTTAGTGATTGGGCGCCAAGGTGACACTTTGCGTGTTGCAATGAGTGACCCTGCGGATCTGTTTGCCCAAGAGTCTTTGCTTGGTCAGCTCGGCGATTACGCGCTGGAATTCGTTGTTGCTCAAGAAAGGCAATTGGTTGATGGCTTCGATCGCTATTATCGAAGAACCAAAGAGATCGCCTCGTTTGCAGAACAGCTTCACGCTGAACACCAAGTTAATGATGCCTTTGATTTCGATATCGCTGAAGAAGACAGTGATGAAGTTACCGTCGTTAAGCTGATCAACTCGCTATTTGAAGATGCTATTCAGGTTGGTGCTTCGGATATTCATATCGAGCCAGATTCAAACGTATTGCGTCTTCGTCAGCGTATTGATGGCGTACTGCATGAAACATTGCTGAATGAAGTGAATATCGCTTCTGCACTTGTACTGCGCTTGAAGCTGATGGCAAACCTCGATATTTCAGAGAAACGTCTTCCTCAAGATGGTCGCTTTAATATCCGATCTAAAGGTCAGTCGGTTGATATTCGTATGTCGACCATGCCAGTACAGCACGGTGAATCAGTGGTTATGCGTCTTCTTAACCAGTCAGAAGGCCTACGTAAACTAGAAGAGTCGGGCATACCGAGTGATCTGTTGGTTCGTCTGCGTCAACAATTGCGCCGTCCACATGGCATGATTTTGGTTACCGGACCAACCGGCTCAGGTAAAACAACAACCTTATACGGCGCGTTAAGTGAATTAAACGAACCGGGTAAAAAGATCATTACTGCGGAAGACCCGGTGGAATACCGCCTACCTCGTGTGAATCAAGTTCAGGTAAACCCTAAGATCAATCTCGATTTCTCTACTATCTTGAGAACCTTTCTACGTCAGGATCCCGATATTATTCTTATCGGTGAGATGCGTGACCACGAAACCGTTGAGATAGGCTTGAGAGCTGCACTGACCGGCCACTTAGTATTAAGTACGTTACATACCAATGATGCGGTAGACAGCGCGTTGCGTATGATGGATATGGGTGCTCCGGGTTACTTGGTCGCGAGCGCTGTTCGAGCAGTAGTCGCACAGCGATTAGTTCGTAAAGTGTGTACAGATTGTAAGGTTGAGGATGAGTTAGATGAACCTCGCAAGCAATGGCTGAGCGTCCGTTTCCCTAACCAAGTAGGTGTGCCGTTTATGAAAGGCCGTGGTTGCCAGAACTGTAACTTAACCGGTTACCGCGGGCGAATTGGTGTATTTGAAATGTTGGAGCTAGAGCAAAACATGATGGATGCGCTGAGAGCTAATGATGCGGTAGGTTTTGCTCAAAAGGCGAGACAGTCTGAAAACTATAAACCGTTATTGGCTTCTGCGATGGAATTGGCTCTGCAAGGTGTCGTGAGTCTTGATGAGATAATGCATCTTGGCGAAGGTGATGCGTCCGGTGCCACTGACCCAATTTATCTGTAGGGGTAGAATGATATGCCAACGTATCGTTATGTAGGTCGCAGCTCTGATGGTAGTCAAGTAAGTGGGCAATTAGACGCGAATAACGAAGATCTTGCTGCTGAAAGCTTGATGAGTAAAGGGATCATTCCAACCTCTATCAAACTGGGCAAAAGTGGTGGTTCAGTCTTAGATATGGATGTATCGAGTCTGTTCTTTCCGAGTGTACCGTTAGAGGTGTTGGTTCTGTTTTGTCGACAGTTATACAGCCTAACCAAAGCGGGTGTACCACTATTAAGATCGATGAAAGGCCTCACTCAAAACTGCGAAAATAAGCAGCTGAAAGCCGCCTTGGAAGAGGTGGTTGCTGAGCTAACTAATGGTCGCGGCTTAGCGGCGTCAATGCAGATGCACCCAAAGGTATTCAGTCCGTTGTTTGTCTCGATGATTGGCGTTGGTGAAAACACAGGCCGTCTAGATCAGGCTTTACTGCAATTAGCTGGATATTACGAACAAGAAGTTGAGACTCGCAAACGAATTAAGACTGCGATGCGTTACCCAACATTCGTGATCAGTTTTATCTTGATTGCAATGTTCATTCTTAACATCAAGGTTATTCCACAGTTCTCAAGCATGTTTGCGCGCTTTGGTGTCGACTTGCCGCTGCCTACTCGTATCTTGATTGGTATGTCTGAGTTCTTTGTGAATTACTGGGGCTTAATGCTTGGAGTGATCTTTGGTCTTATCTTCGCTTTTAAAGCTTGGGTGAAGACAGACAAAGGCTTGGAAAAGTGGGATCGATTACGCTTAAAAATGCCGGTCATTGGCGGGGTAGTGAATCGAGCACTGTTGTCACGCTTCTCGCGTACTTTTGCTTTGATGCTTAAAGCGGGTGTTCCACTGAACCAGTCGCTAGCGCTTTCGGCGGAAGCTTTAGATAACCGTTTTCTAGAGTTGCGAGTTCAAGCCATGAAATCGGCCATTGAAGCCGGTAGTACGGTTTCGTCGACCGCGATTAACAGCGAAATTTTCACACCGCTCGTGATACAAATGATCTCCGTCGGTGAAGAGACGGGTCGTATTGATGAGCTATTACTTGAAGTGGCTGATTTTTATGACCGCGAAGTCGATTACGATCTGAAAACCTTAACCGCCAGAATTGAACCCATTTTGTTAACCATCGTTGCAGGCATGGTGCTGATTTTGGCGCTAGGTATCTTCTTGCCGATGTGGGGAATGTTGGATGCGATCAAAGGCTAGGGAATGCTAAATAACCTACAACGCTCACGTTTTGTTATTTGGACAGTGGTTATTCTTTTTCTTATTGTCGGTGTGCTTTCGGCATTCAAAACGGTAGAAGAAGAAGCGACTAACACGGCATTTATCGTCGCGAGCAAGCGGATTTTAGAGCAAGCCAATTTGTTCAAACAGCAGTATTTGTTATCGGGTGCTGGGCAAGAAGAAGGCTCGGAACCCCCAAAGATCTACAGCAGAACTGGGTGGGTAATGCCTATCCAAGGTACGGAGCGAGACTGTAATTATTGGCTGGATCAATTATATCCTCAAGGGAGCATTTTAGGGCTAAGCTCTCCAAGAGTTGAAGATAAAAGTGACAACAGACACTTTCACTGTAGTTATCATTATGCTGATAAATATCAGGTAGATATATTACTTGAAAGAGAAAGGTTTAGTGTAAAAGCCAATATTTTGGCTTTGTGAAAATATTGACAGTTTTAGTATGGTTTTATACGTGCGCGAATGTATAATGCGCGTTAATAATTAGATGAGTAGGTAGAAAATGCTTAAGAATCAAAAGGGTTTCTCCCTTGTCGAATTAGTGATAGTGATCGTGGTCGTTGGTTTATTGGCGGTTGCTGCATTACCTCGTTTTCTCGATGTAACTGATGAAGCTAAGAAATCAAGCATTGAAGGTGTCGCTGGTGGTTTTGCGACCGCTGTTTTGTCGGCAAGAGCACAGTGGGAAGCAGAAGCAAGACCGTCAGAGAAGATTGGTGTTGAGACATACAATACTGTAAATTATGATGGTGTTGATTTTTGGTTAACAAGATCAAAGAACAGTAGCAACGTCGATACTGACTTTCGAGATGGCTATCCGTGGACTCTGAACAATAATTCGAGCACCGCGCCACAAGATATTTCAGATGAAACATGTTCTGAACTGATGGAAAACTTGCTGCAAAATCCACCTAAAGTAGGTGCAGTGGCAGATGTCGCTAACGACTCAAATTACAAATATTCAGCGCAAGCGAATTCAGGTGATGCAACTTGTACTTACGTTCAATTAGAAGGTAGTACTGAGCATGAATTTGTTTACGAAATTAAAACTGGTCGTGTGACCGTAACTTTGCAGTAAGTCTGCGTAAAATTAAACATAGAGAGAGCTTAACTATGAAAAGACAAGGCGGTTTCACCCTAATCGAACTAGTGGTTGTAATTGTTATTCTAGGTATTCTTGCTGTAACTGCGGCACCACGTTTCCTAAACCTGCAAGATGATGCGAAGAACGCAACTCTTGAAGGTCTAGCGGGTGCTATCCAAGGTGCATCTGGCATCATTTACGGTAAAGCTGCAATTGCTGGTATTGAATCTACATCTGGCGCTGTAAGTACTGGTGTTGGTACTCAAGAAATTGAGACCTTCTTGGGTTACCCTGAAGCTACATCCACTGCAATCTCAGCGATTGTTCAAGGTATTGGTACTGATTTTATCTTCATTCGTGAGGCTGATCGTAGCGGTAACACTGCGGGCGTAGCTTACTTTGGTCTAGATAACTACACTTCTAACTGTGTTCGTTACACAGAAGCAAGCGGTACTAACGAAGCCACTGCTGCAATGGTGGCAGACGCTACAAACTGTACTCCAGAATAATTTTATTCAATTTATGAAGGCCAGCTCCTGCTGGCCTTTTTTCTATCTACAACATATAAATATCAAAACTATTCATATACATAAGATCACTACATTCGTTATCTTGTATAATCAGTATTCGCTAGGCAGTTAGAGGCTCATTATGGATAACAGCCCCACACACAACGGCTTTACTCTGGTAGAGCTGATCATCGTTATCATTATCCTCGGTATTGTTTCCACCTTTGCCGCAAGTCGCTTCGTCGGTACATCTAGCTTTTCTACTTTTTCTGCACAAGAACAAGCTATCTCTGTGATTCGTCAGGTTCAAGTGAATAGAATTCAAACTAATATCCCCAACTTATACAATTATTGTAACGACACGAGTAACCTTGATCTTCAAAAACTTTGTCTACGCAGCCGTATAACTATCAATGCTAGTTGTATTGGTAGCTCAAGCGGTTGCAGTGCTAGTGACTCTAGCTCCCGGAGCGATTCAGTTGTAGCTGATCAAGTCTCGTTTAGTGTTACACCTTCAGTGTCACAAATTACGTTTGATCTTCTCGGTAACCCGCTTGATACCGCCAGTAGTGGCGTGAGCATTCTGATTACCTCAGGGCAAAACCAAGCCAGTGTGTGTATTAATTCTCAAGGTTACGTGCGCGAGGGAGCATGCTTATGATGCGCTCCCGTGGCTTCACTCTTATTGAAAGTATTGTGGTGATTATCGTATTGGGCATTGCGATGGTCACGATTACCAGTTTTTTAGCACCACAAGTGGCAAGTTCAGCAGACCCACAGTATCAAAACCGTTCAGTGGCCTTAGGTCAGAGTTTGATGAACCAAATGTTGGCACGTGGTTTTGATGAACACAGTGATTTTGATGGTGGTCTGGTGCGTTGTGGGGATGCTGGTGCGACTGCTTGTTCTGCGCCTAATGAACTTGGTGTTGATGGCTCAGAGGCAACGCCCGCTGCTTTTAATGATGTCGATGATTATATTGGCTGTTGGTACACCGATACCACTGAATCAGCATGTGTATCTCCTATTAAGTACCCACTTGCTAATATCCTAGATGAAAATATTGAAGGCAGTTATGCCAATTTTAGAGTTGAAGTCTCCGTATTTTACGATCAAAACATGGATGGTATTAACGATAATGCTATTGGCACGATGAAGCGTGTTGAGTTACAGATCTTTGGTGGCAACAACCGCTACAGCGTTATCGCTTACAAGGGGAACTACTGATGAAGCAACGTGGTTTTACCTTAATTGAGATGATTGTAACGATTGTCGTCGTAGGTGTGATTGGTTTAGCGATCGCAGGCTTTGTTGAATACGGCATGAAAGGTTATGTCGACACTATCGATAGACAAAAGGTGCAAGTAAAAGGGCAGTTTGTTGTTGAGAAAATGTCGCGAGAAATCAGTCACGCGGTCCCTAACAGTTTTGATTCGAGTATTACTCCGGCTTCGGTTTTTGCTCAAAAATGTCTTACTTTTTACGCTATTAAATACTCAGGCTTTTATCACCTTGATGAAGCGACAGATGAACTGAATTTTATTATCGGCCAAGACTCCCCAATACTCGATGCAGATGATTTCCTTATTATCAACCCAACCGCGTACTCGGAGTTGGTGGCTGGTTCAACTAAGCGAATTCCTGTGTCGGGGTTAGTCTCAACGAGCAATGTGTTTACCGCTTCTTCAGTAAGTTTGAGTAGCCAATCTATTGCTAAACGTCATTATATTTACGATGACAGTGACAGTGCTCCGGTGAGTTACTGTTTAGTGAACGATACTATTCAGAATCAAGGTTTAATCCAACGTAACGGAGTCACTGTGGCGGATAGCATCAATTATGCCGACAGTAATTTTCGTTACGAAGAGCCAAGTTTACAAAGAGGTGGTGTGATTCACATCGATCTTGTACTTGAGCAAAACAATGAAGTAAGTGTTTACCAACAAGATGTGCAGGTACTTAATGCGCCATAGTAAATCATCTCAACAAGGCAGTGTTTTGGTCGTCGCAGTATTTGTTATTGTGGTGATGGGCTTCCTCGCGACTTCTTTAGTGCAAGTTCAGTGGTCAAATCACGATACGTTGACGCGTAAACAACTTGGAACACAGGCTTGGCTATTAGCACATTCCGCTAATGAGTGGGCACTCACTCAAGTTTATCCATTAACGGTTTCGCCTGCGGTTTCAACCAGTGTGAGCACCGTCTGTGGTAACTTAAATTCAAACCAAGTGAGTAGTGGGATGTCGACTATCTGTGCAGTTGAAGAGTTAACTTGTACTCCGATCGGAATTTTAGATGATGTTGGTTTTTTTAAGATTGAATCAACAGCCGTTTGTGGCTCAGGCATTAACCAAGTACAGCGTATTCAAGAAGTTTGGGTGAGGGAGTGAGTATGAAATTATGGGTTGGTCTTTTTAGAGCCATTAAAAATCTTCCTCGTTGTTACGCGAACTTTTTGAAGCTCAGTGCAATTATGATTACTTTGTCTGGGATATCTTTCGCCTCGATGGCTGATGATTTCTCTCCTCAGCAGTGTAATGACCTTAAAAGGCAGGATGGCTTTTCTGTCGCTTTTACTGTTCCTAACCCCAAAAATTTAACCATAAGTTTTACTTCCAATAATTCGAACGTCGCACTTTGGTCTAGCGTTTGGTGGCGTTGGGCTGAAATTAAAGATTCAACGGTTATTCCTGGAGATAAAGGCTTATTGATTTATCGGCCAACTCAGAATAATGGTAAGAGAGGTGAGTTAGTATATAAACTTGATACAGGTTTAGGTTATAGATTTGTTTCTTCTACACAAATTTCCATTGATGGTGGTAATGGAACACTACAGATTTCTGGAGATAATGCAGAGGTTGAATGTGCTACTGGTGATAAAGAGCCAACGCCTCCCCTCGTTCTAGAAGACGTACCTTATGAGTTTGGAACTATTGAAGGTATGGATTGTACTCATGGGTGTAACCTATTGTTCCAAAAGCAATATGAGAATCCTATTGTATTCTTAATGTCGACTATTAACCCTAATGATATCGTAAATAGTGTACCAACTAAGGCGAGTGTTGCGACTATTTGGGATTCAAAGAAAGGTGCAACAATTGAGAGTGAATCGGCTGAGAGTTATAGTTCCACGGATCGAATGTCGCCTATTTACTACTTTGTTACTGAGCCAGGAAGGTTAACATTTTACGATCACAATGGAGCCAAGGTTTATGGTGAAGCTGGTAGTATCGTAACTTCTAAATCTCAATGTAAGGGTAATGCTTGTGGCAACTCTGATTGGGAAACGGTCTCATATCAGGGAGGTGATATTACAAACCCCGTGATCATGGCTCAAGTTCAGGGCAAGGACCGAGATTGGGCCACAACAGCTATCTCTGGTTTAACTAACCAAAAATTTAAGCTTGCTCTAGAGCGTGGTCGACAAGGGCCAACTTCTTCAGCTAAGCAAATCGCTTATTTAGCTGTCCCTACTTTTTCAGGGCAAGATGAGTCTAAAACATCAAAAATAGAGTTTTTCCAAGCGCCTGGTACCTACAACCAAAAAACTGAAATAGAGCCAGGTAAATCTATAGGCTGGTCATGTCTGAATAACGAAATATCACTACATCAAAACTTTAATAAGTTTGGTGTTATTGCTAATAAGCAAACCCGAAATGGTGGTGATGGTGGTTGGCTACGTTATTGTAAGCAGTATGTGAGTGGAGGAGAGTCGCAATTTACATTCGCATTTGATGAAGATGCTACTTCTCTTAGTACTCGTAAACATGGAGCTTATGAATCAGTAGGCTATTTCGCATTTGAAATTCCCGAGGTCGAGATTCCGGTTAACGTATGTAACTTGTTTCCTGAGCCTATCCAAAGTTGGACTGGGGTTGAGAGTTCATTGATTATTAATAATGGGTGGGGCACAACTTTCAATGGCTGGTCTCCCGATTATCTTGATGCTTTTTCAATTGACAATGATCGATCTTGGAGTCCATCTAATCCTGATCCCGAGAGTTTGCTTTTAGTCGGATTTGATTTAGAGGGAGGTACAAATCAAATGTACAACCATGATGTCTGTGGAGATGATTTAGGTTGTGCTGTAGGGAATGAGGATGGTCAACTAAACCGACGAAAGATTGACCATAGTTTGTTGCCTAATGTTCCGAGTCGTTCTGTAACAGAGAGCCTAGCTATTGATAAAAACATCAAGTCTAGATGTGATGCGTCAAACTTGTGTTCATTTGAGTTAGCAGGAGCTAATGCTAATGTGTATATCAATGAAGACTTGAAACGACTATATATAAATGATTTAGGCAATGAGTATCCAGAAATAAGGGTACACCTTAAAGATGGTTTATATATTGATGATTTCGAAATATCAAATGGTAGTGGTTTAGTATTAATTATCCCTGAACAATCATCAGTAACTTTTAATAACTTTTTGGCTTCGGATACAAGCCGAAGTGATTTTATATTTGAAAATAGCTCTAAAATAAATGTAGTTACAAGCTTTAAATTTAATAATAGCGTCGATATTGTTAATGAGAACGCATACCCAATCATTTATGCTCCAGATGCAACTGTACAGTTGAAAGGAAACTTTAGAGGCTTTATTTTAGCGAAAACACTTAACCTGCCAAACTTACTTACAGTGGAAGGCGCAGTTACTGCTGCGAGCGTTGTTTCGCAGAGTGGTTTAGTTATTAATAAACCTGACTATAGCTGTCCACTTCCTCCACTTCCAACTGGTTCTCTTGTCGTTACCCCAAAATATTCTCATGTTCTAACTTGTGAGGTCGCTGAGGTTGAGTTTAAAGTCGTAGATGATGATGGCAACGTGATTAGCACAGTTCAAGATAACTTCACTGCATCACATTCACCAAATTCTACTGGGAAGTGGTGTGAAGATGAGAATGGAAACAGTTGCTCTACATCTTCGGGGGATTACCAAAGTCACTTTGTTAATGGGCAAAAAACTTTGTACTTATCTTCATCTAAGTTAGAGAGTTATGATGCCAGTGGTACTTGGAATGGTGATTTAGAAACGGCTGCATCAAAAATTAACTTTGTACCTTATAAGTTCGATGTTGATGAACAGTTTGTTGTGGCTGGGGATGATTACCTCGTGACGGCAAAGGTATCCTCTTGTAATTCGCAAGATTCTTCTTTATCACAAGATTATGTAGGCACCCCTAAAGTTAGTTTAGGTATCGTTCAACCTGCGAACGGAAATAGTGCGATAACCTTATTAGATTATACGCCTGATTTTGAGGTGAGTGATAACGGTGAAACAACCGACACACTTTCGATTCAAGAGTCAGGTCAGTTCAAAGTAACTCTGACCGACAGCACCTTTGATTGTAGTGAGATGTCGGGTTGCCCTGAGAGTGGTATTGATAAACTTTCTGGTAGTTTTTTGGTGAATTCTCGTCCTTGGCAATTTGCTATTTGTACGGGCAGCAATTCTGATGGTAACAGCAGTGGTGGGAATGCGTTTGTTGCAGCGGGGGAAGAGTTTGACGTGTTTGCTAAACCAATTAGATTCTCGAGTAACGCTAACCCTTCGTGTAACAATAGCTTAGTAACACAAAACTATTTGCTGTCCTCTGGTGCTGTCGTTGCAACTCATACTCTGGATACTCCTAGCAATAATGGTGCAGTGCTTGGTAGCTTAGAGCCTGGTAGCCAATTGACTCAGTCTAGTTCCGATATTAGTCTTGATGATAATGGTTATAAATTCAAAAGTTTAAATTATTCAGAAGTTGGTAGTATAAATTTTGAAGTGACCGAAGACTCGAGCAGCTTTTATGGCAAGATTCTTGGCGGATTTTCTGGAAACAAGAATATAGGTCGTTTTTATCCTGATTACTTAACACTTATTAGTAACAGTTGGAACTATTCTAGCGGTCACGATAGTTTTGCTTATATGGCACAGGGTATTTCTTTCAATTTTATCGTTGAAGCCCGCAATCGAGATAACGAACCAGTGACTAACTATGGTCTATTTGCGGATTCATTAAAGGCATCGATTAAGCATGTAGCGATAAACGAAGAAGATGGTGCAGTTTTAAATACAAGGGTTTGGTTATCAGGAGAAAAGGATGCGGACCACATTAGTTGGGGAGAAGATGATTGGTCTTCGGCTCGTTTAACAATTGAAAATTTTGATTATGAATTCTTAAGGTTAGCTAGTGAAGATGGCCCGTACGATGACACTACTAGTGAATTTGGGGTGTGGGTCAGTGATAAAGTTGATGGTGTAGATTTACAATTTCTAGACTTAGACAATACTAATACAGATTATACCAATGGTACAAAGTTTAATGCTCAACCGGATTTTAGATATGGAAGGATGTCTCTCAAAGATGTAGGAGGTAATCAAGGTAGTAGTATCCAAGTTCCATTAGAAGTTCAGTATTGGTCTGGAAGTAAATTTGAGATTAATTCAGATGACAGTGGAAGCCAGTTTAATGGTAGTGATTACTGTGTAACTAAAATTTGGCATGATTCAGAGGTTACAGATGCCAAATTAACTAGCGATACAGATGATAATGGAAGTGATGATATTGTCTCAGTATTGAAGGGGGTATCAAGTAACCTTATTGCTAAGCAAGATACTAGTCGTCGTGAGCAAGTCAGGTTGTTTTTAAGGCAGGGTAGTTCACCAAGTGGAGCTACTTGTTTTGGAAGTAAGGGAACTCAACCTTGGCTACAGTATAACTGGAGAGGCTTAGGCGATGAAGATCCATCCACCGTCGTCACATTTGGTATCTACCGCGGTAACGATCGTGTGATCTACCGAGGTGAAAGTGGCTTAACAGGTCAGTAATAATATAATTTTTGCCCCTTAAGTTAGGAATCTGTAAGAAATTGCGGGTTTCAGTCCATGTTTGTACTTCAATGCCTTGCCGTAACAGCAAGGCATTGGTACATTTAGTGCAATTTTTGTCTTCTAATTCTTGCAGGATGAGCGAAGAATATGTTTAAAAAACTTCGTGGCATGTTTTCAAACGACCTATCGATTGATTTAGGTACAGCCAATACCCTTATTTATGTAAAAGGCCAAGGCATTGTTCTTGATGAGCCTTCAGTTGTAGCTATTCGCCAAGATCGTGCGGGTTCTGCAAAGAGTGTCGCTGCTGTTGGCCACGCTGCTAAGCAAATGCTTGGTCGTACGCCTGGTAACATTTCAGCGATCCGTCCAATGAAAGATGGCGTAATTGCCGACTTTTACGTAACGGAAAAAATGCTTCAGCACTTCATCAAACAAGTGCATGACAACAGTGTGCTTAAACCAAGTCCTCGTGTTTTGGTTTGTGTACCTTGTGGTTCAACACAGGTTGAGCGTCGTGCTATCCGTGAATCAGCGTTAGGTGCTGGTGCTCGTGAGGTTTACCTAATCGATGAGCCTATGGCTGCTGCGATTGGTGCTGGCCTACGTGTCTCTGAGCCAACAGGTTCAATGGTTGTTGATATCGGTGGTGGTACTACTGAAGTTGCGGTTATCTCACTGAACGGTGTGGTTTACTCGTCTTCTGTTCGCATTGGTGGTGACCGTTTTGATGAAGCGATCATCAACTACGTTCGTCGTAACTACGGCAGCTTGATCGGTGAAGCGACAGCAGAGAAGATCAAACACGAAATCGGTTCAGCTTACCCTGGCGATGAAGTCGAAGAGATCGAAGTACGTGGTCGTAACCTTGCTGAAGGTGTGCCTCGTAGCTTTAGCCTAAACTCAAACGAAATCCTTGAAGCACTTCAAGAACCTCTATCTGGCATCGTATCTGCAGTCATGGTTGCACTTGAACAGTGTCCACCAGAGCTGGCTTCTGATATCTCAGAAAACGGTATGGTACTAACAGGTGGTGGTGCACTGCTTAAAGACCTTGATCGCCTGTTAACAGAAGAAACAGGTATCCCTGTTGTTGTTGCAGAAGAGCCATTAACGTGTGTTGCTCTAGGTGGCGGTAAAGCTCTAGAGATGATCGACATGCACGGCGGCGATCTGTTCAGCGAAGAATAATATCTAGTGTTAGGCTCTTTTCTTATCTAGTTTTATGTAAAGAGCCTAGGACCTTGTCTATAGGATCAAATGTAGCTCTAGGACCAAATATAGAATGAAGCCAATTTTTGGTAGAGGTCCCTCTCTACAATTGCGCCTGTTTTTTGCTGTAATTTTATCAGCCAGCCTTATGCTGGCTGATAGTCGTTTAGATGCTTTCTCAAATGTTCGCTATCTATTAAACAGCATGGTTGCGCCTATTCAATATGCAGCCAACTTGCCTCGCACTATGTTCGATGGTGTTTACGACCGTTTTAGCACTCGCAAAGGGTTAATTGAATCTAACCATAATATTAAACGAGAAGTCTTGCGTCTGAAGAGCGAGCTGATTCTGCTTGAGCAATATCAAGAAGAAAACAAGCGCCTTCGTAAGCTGTTAGGCTCGCCGTTTATCCGTGATGAGAAGAAAGTCGTCACAGAAGTTATGGCGGTAGACACTTCACCATATCGCCATCAAGTCGTGATCGACAAAGGTCAGATTGATGGGGTGTATGAAGGTCAGCCGGTGATCAACGAAAAAGGCATTGTCGGCCAAGTCACTTTCGTTGCTGCTCATAATAGTCGTGTATTACTACTCACTGATGCAAACAATGCGATTCCTGTTCAGGTTATTCGTAATGACATCCGTGTGATTGCTTCGGGCAATGGCATGATTGATGAGATCCAACTAGAGCACATTCCAACCAGTACCGATATACAAGAAGAAGATCTGTTGGTGACATCAGGTCTTGGTGGGGTATATCCAGAAGGTTATCCAGTCGCCTATGTTACGGCCGTTGATTACGACCCGAAACGTGAGTTCGCTGTGATTAAAGCAGAGCCTGTGGTTGAGTTCGATAAGCTCAGATACCTGCTGCTTGTATGGCCTGATGAAAACAAACAGATGCAAGCGGATCAATCGAGCATAGAACAAGCATTGTTAGAGGGCGAAGATGGCCAATAGCGTTTTGAGAAGCAAGGTAGTAATTTTCTGCTCATTTTTAATAGCACTGATTCTGCAGACGATCCCTTGGCCTGGTAGCTTAGATTTATTTAGACCATCTTGGTTACTGCTGGTTACGTGTTACTGGGTTTTGGCTCTACCGCATCGTGTTAACGTGGGTAGTGCTTTGATTTTAGGCTTATTGTGGGACCTTTTGATCGGCTCTACTCTGGGTATTCGAGGCATGATGATGGCAATAGTGATGTACATTATTGCGATGAACTTCCTCGTCATTCGTAACATGGCGTTATGGCAGCAAGCGATGATCATTGCCGCGTTAACGGTCTTGTTTGAGGTGTTGATCTTCTTTGGTGAATATTTGATCCAAGATGTTGTTTTCAATCCGTTATCGTTATGGAGCGCATTGATAAACTGTATACTTTGGCCTTGGATGTTTTTATTAATGAGACGCGTGCGTCGCCATTGGCATGTGAGGTAGCGTGACGATGGAAAAGAAACATTTAGTTTTGGCATCCGGCTCTCCACGCCGCAAAGAATTGCTATCTCAACTCGGTTATGAGTTTTCTGTCCTCGTAACCGATGTTGAAGAGTGTAAACACGCTCAAGAAACCGCCGAAGAATATGTTAAGCGACTATCTTTAGATAAAGCTTTAGCTGCGTTGTCTTTATTGAAAGATAACCCTTCTGAAAGGCAGCATGTCGTTCCTAGTTCTGATACTGTAGATCATGGCTCTGATATAGTCGTTCTTGGTTCTGACACAGTCGTCGTAAGCCAAGGGCAAGTGCTTGAGAAACCCACCGATTTTGCTGACTCTAAGCGCATGCTTACTCAGTTAGCGAATGAACGTCACCAAGTGATGACGGCGGTTTCTGTGGTTTCAGAAGAAAAACAAAGAACAGAAATCATTATTACCGACGTATGGTTTAAACCCCTCAGTGAAAAAGAAATAGAACAATACTGGCAAACAGGGGAGCCATGCGATAAAGCCGGTAGCTATGGGATCCAAGGTTTGGGCGGACGCTTTGTCACCCGAATCGAAGGTAGTTATTACGCCGTTGTCGGCTTACCTTTATTTGAAACGGACCAGCTACTGCAAGAATTCTTATAATTACTAACCTGAGGTGCACCATGAGTGCTGAATTGTTGCTGAACGTGACCCCGAGTGAAACTCGTGTGGCCATGATTGAAGGGGGGGCTCTTCAAGAGATCCATGTCGAACGAGATGCTCGACGCGGTATCGTAGGAAATATCTATAAAGGACGTGTAAGCCGTGTTCTTCCGGGAATGCAGGCGGCTTTTGTGGATATAGGTCTTGAGAAAGCAGCTTTTTTACACGCCTCTGATATTGTCCCACACACTGAATGTGTCGCTGAAAACGAAAAGAAACAATTTCAGGTTCGTGATATTTCAGAGCTTGTCCGTCAAGGGCAAGACATTGTGGTGCAAGTGGTCAAAGACCCTCTTGGTACTAAAGGTGCTCGCTTAACCACTGATATCACTCTACCGTCTCGTTATCTGGTATTTATGCCGGGCGCAAGTCATGTTGGTGTATCTCAACGTATCGACAGCGAGTCTGAACGTAACCGTCTTAAAAAAGTCGTGTCTCGTTACTGTGACGAACACGGTGGCTTCATCATCCGTACTGCGGCTGAAGGCGCTGACTCGAATGAACTTGCACAAGATGCCGCTTTCTTGAAGCGACTTTGGCTAAAGGTTCTTGAGCGTCGTGGTAAACACAAAGCGCGCACTCGCTTGTATGGTGAACTTTGCCTAAGCCAACGTATCTTGCGTGATTTTGTCGGTACTGAGCTGAGTAAGATTCAGGTCGATTCTCGTCTAGAGTATGAAAACCTAAAAGAGTTTACCTCTGAATACGTGCCAGAGCTGACAGACAAGCTTGAGCTGTATGAAGGTGATAAACCTATCTTTGATATGTACGATACCGAGAACGAAATTCAGCGTTCATTGGATCGTAAAGTCGAATTAAAGTCTGGTGGATATTTGATTATTGACCAAACTGAAGCGATGACCACGGTTGATATCAACACTGGCGCGTTTGTTGGTCGCCGTAATCTAGAAGAGACGATTTTCAACACCAATGTAGAAGCGACTCAAGCGATTGCTCGTCAGCTGCGTCTACGTAACTTAGGTGGCATCATCATTATCGACTTTATTGATATGTTGTCTGAGGAACATCGTAAGCGAGTACTAACTTCTTTAGAGGCTGCGCTCGACAAAGACCGTGTGAAAACCAATATTAATGGCTTCACGCAGCTTGGGTTGGTTGAGATGACTCGTAAACGTACTCGTGAAAGTATTGAGCATATCCTATGTTCGAGCTGTCCTGCTTGTGAAGGCCGCGGCAGTGTGAAGACAGTTGAAACCGTTTGTTATGAAATTCTTCGAGAGATCACGCGAGTGAATCGTGCGTACGACGCCGATAAATTTGTGGTCTATGCGGCAGCTGCCGTAGCTGAGGCGTTAGAGGGCGATGAATCTCATGCGCTTGCGGAGCTTGAAGTCTTTATTGGTAAGCAAGTTAAAATCCAGGCTGAGCCTCTGTACATACAAGAGCAGTTTGATGTTGTTATGATGTAATGGAAATTTTGTGAGCTCAAGCGTTACTCTGATTCTACGTGCATGTTTATGGTTAGTGGTTACTCTCTTAGTAACGCTAGCCATTGCCGTTACTACACTGCGTGTAGCCTTGCCCAATTTAAACAAGTATCAATCTGAAATTGAGCTTTGGGTAAACCAACACTCCGGTTTTGATTTTTCGATTCAAGATGTGGGCGGTTTTTGGCGTAACACTCACCCCTCTATTGCTCTGCAAGGCGTTAAAGCTAGCCTCCCCAATGCAGAAGATGTGACCTTCTCTGTTGAGCGTGTTGAAGTCGAGTTTGACTTGATTCAATCGCTCGTGCAGATGCGCCCGGTTGTGGCCGATCTAGTCATGAATCAAATGTATCTTGATATCCGCTCAATTGATCTGTTTGCCGGACAAAATAGCAAAGACGAACCTACAGATCCCGAGTCTTCCAAGCGAGTGATACAAGAGCTCGATAATTTACTGCTAAAAACACTCGTCGATGTAACTGCAAAAGATTCTTCTATTCTTTATCACTCTGTTTCGGGTGAAGAACGTCAGCTCGATATAGAAACCTTAAAATGGCAAAATTCAGACAAACATCACCTTGCTGAAGGTGTGGTGAGTATCAAAGATGCCAATCTAAACTCTCTGTCAGTGAGTGCTAACTTTATTGATGGTGGGTCACTGACTGATGTGACTGGTGAGTTTTATGTCAGTGCCGACAGCATTTCTGTTAAGCCATGGCTTACGCATTATATGCAGGCGGAATCCGGCATTGAAACGGGTACTGTGAGCTTGAATAGCTGGCTTACGCTGCGAAATAGCAAGCCAGTGAGCGCTTATGTTGAGGTTTTACCCTCAGAACTGGCGTGGAACGAAGATGGCGAGCATGACCTCATGCTTGAGTCCGGTGTCTTTAAGTTGTCGCCGACTGATGATGGTTGGCAAGTAAATGGTCACTCACTAAACCTTAGAACGGATGACACACCTTGGCCGGAACTCGACGTAGCGTTCAAGTGGAATCAAGGTCCATGGCAACTCAACATTTCTGAGCTGGATATTGCGACTATTACTCCGTTGATTAAGCTGCTGCCTGACTCTGAACAATCAACCAAAATGATTAACGTATTGGCGCCGGGCGGCTCTGTTTCTGATATCCGTGTTTCCATGGGTTCGGGAATTGACAGTTTACGTTATTCAGCCAGTTTTTCTGATCTTGCTATCGAGCAGTGGGAACTAGTCCCAGGCTTTAGCCAAGTGTCTGGTAGTGTGTTTGGTTCGGCCTCGGAAGCGAAAGCTAGCCTGCATGTTATTGACGATGTGTTCCCTTATGGTGACGTATTCCAAGCGCCTTTGAATATCAAACAAGGTCAGGTTGATATTGTTTGGCAGCAAGATGAAAACGGCTGGAAGCTGTGGTCAGACAAAATCACAGCTGCCACCCCCGATTTACAAGTACTAGGCGCATTCCGCTTAGACTTCCCAAAAGATGCGAGCCCGTTTTTATCCTTCTACGGCGAAGCGGACGCTTACAATGTCGGTGAAACATGGCGCTACTTACCTACACTGGCTCTTGGGCAAGATCTAACAGACTACCTTTCAACTGCGATTCAAGCCGGTAAAGCGGATACCGTAAAACTGTTGTGGCATGGTGATTTGTCTCAATATCCATACACTAACCACGATGGTATTTTCCAGGTTTGGGTTGGCTTAGAAGATGCGAAATTCAGCTTTGATACCGCGTGGCCACTGATTACTGATCTTCAGCTTGATCTGTTGTTTGAAAATGATGCGATGCATCTGGATTCTCGCTCAGCTCAACTGATGGATGTGACGGCAGATCGAATCACAGGACGCATTCCTTATTTAGGGGAAGGCGGCCATATTGAAATTGAAGCTAAAGCGACGGCGTCTGGCAACGCAGTACGCGATTACATGACGTCTTCGCCACTGGTGGGCTCGGTAGGCGCAGCCTTAACCGCACTTCAAGTGAGTGGTGATGTCTCTTCTGAGTTCCAGCTGAATATTCCGTTTGATTCTGAAAAAGAAGCAAGAGCATGGGGTTACGCCGACTTAAGTGGCAACCATGTTGAGATTGAAGCGCCGCCAATGGTGCTCGAGAACACCACGGGTCGAATTGAATTTGATAATGACGTAGTGACGGCAAATGGCCTCGCTGCGGATCTGCTTAACCAAGGTATCTCGCTTGATTTTAAGGGCCTTAATGATGGTCCTGGCTATGCAGTTGATATTGATGTGTTAGGTGATTGGGACGTCAAGCCTCTAGAACCTTACATCGGTGAGCAATGGTTAAGCCGCTTATCAGGTCATGCGCAATGGCAAAGCCAGATTGATATCCAGCTGAATGATATCGGCTTTACCTACCAACTAGACTTACAGTCAGACCTAAAATACTTGGCGAGTGATTACCCATATCCATTGGCGAAAAAATCACTAGAAAGTGGCTCTGCAAGGCTACAGGCATCGGGTAACCAAGAGACGATTACCGCGCGCCTGCAATTGCCAAACACCAAGTACCAAGCTGAGATTGATATCACAGGCGACGTGCCTGAGTTAACGGCGACCAACTTAGTGCTTGGTCGCGGTGGCTACAAAATTAGCCCGGTGGTGGGCCATCACGCACTGATTCGTACAGACAAATTCAATGCCGATGATTGGTTATCGGTTGTAATGGAACCGGTAAAGCCTTCAACGGCTGTACTTAGTCAAATGAACACGCCAACCATACCTGCGCCAAGCCGTATTACCTTTGAGAGTAAAGAGCTGATCTTGGGTGGTATCTCTTGGAATGACGTCGATTTTAGTGCTAGTAAGAACAAACAGGCGTGGCAAATGGAAGTGTCTAGCCAAGAGCTAGAAGGGGATATTAACTACCTGCCTCCTTATGATTTGACAGTTTCACTGGATCGTCTGCATCTGTTTGTTCCTGAGTGGAGTGATAAGAACAACCAAGATCAGCAACTGCTGCAACGTAAAGAACAAGCTGCGCCATTGATATCCAAATTGGATAGAGAGATCCACGATGCGATGCCAAACCTGACCCTGACGCTGAACGACTTTTGGCTGCAAGGCTACAAGGTGGGTAAGGTCGATGTTGAAATGACGAGGAACGAAGATCGTATCGAGTGGAACAAAATCCAGGTGCGAAGCGGCGGTAACAAAGCGGATGTGAGTGGCTGGTGGGAACTGCAAGGTGACAAGAGTCATTCATCGTTAACCGTTGATGTTGAAGGTGAAAACAACAGCGAGCTCATGGAGCGCTTTGGTATTACTTCCGGGATTCAAAAAGCGCCATTCGCGTTGGAAGGTCAACTAAATTGGGATGGTTCGCCTTGGGGAATCAAAATGGATACCCTTGATGGCAACGTTAAAACCAAGTTTGGTAAAGGCATTATCTCGGATGTGAGCGGCGCAGCTCGATTACTTGGCCTGTTTAGCCTAGATTCGATCATCCGTAAGATGCAGCTCGATTTCTCAGATGTGTTTGATAAAGGTATGGCCTTCAACAGCATCACCGGAACGGGCGAGATTCAAAATGGTATCTTCCTGACCAATGATCTGAACATGGATGCGGTCGCAGGTGAGATGAAAATCAAAGGTATCGCTAACCTCAACACGCGTCAGGTTGATGCTGAGGTGAACTTTACCCCAGATATTACCTCGGGTATTCCCGTATTAACGGCCTTTGCGGTAACCCCTCAAACGGCGCTGTACGTATTGGCGGTGACCACGGTTATCTCGCCAGTTGTGGAAGTCTTTACCCAAGTAAATTATTCGGTGAAAGGACCATTGGATTCACCAACGGTGAGCGAACTTTCTCGTAGCTCTGGCGAGTTTCAGCTGCCAGAGAAGCTGAGAAAATTAGCCGAATAGGCCTTAAATCAGCCGAAAAGACCTTATGCCCGAGTCAGCGAATATACGGTGAAATGCTGATTTCTGAATCATAATGAATGGAGGAGCGATACACATGGATTGTGTTGGGTTGATTCAAATGACATCTGGCCCCAGCCCTGAATTGAACTTTGAGTACCTTGCTCAAGAAGTTGCAAAGTGCAAAGAGTTGGGGGCTAAGTGGGTTGTTTGCCCTGAAAACGCGTTAGTTTTTGGCAGTAAAGCCGACTATCACCAGTGTGCTGAGCCTTTTAATGATGGCCCACTGCAAAAGAAAATCTCTGAGCTAGCAAAGCTTCACAGAATTTGGATCGTCATTGGCAGTATGCCGATAAGCACAACTAACGGCGTGACGACCACCACCTTGGTGATTGATGATTTTGGTTGCCTCGTTGCTCATTACGACAAGCTACACATGTTTGATGTGGATGTCGCTGACGCCCATAAGTGCTATCGAGAGTCGGATATTTTCACTCCGGGCAACCAAGTTGTGACAGCGGAAACGCCTTTTGGTCGCTTAGGTTTGAGTATTTGTTATGATGTGCGCTTTCCACACTTGTATTCAGAGTTACGTAAGCAAGGGGCACAAATCATTGTGGTGCCTGCGGCTTTTACAGCGGTAACGGGTCAAGCGCACTGGGAAGTACTATTAAGATGCCGCGCGGTTGAAACACAGTCGTGGATTGTCGCGGTAGGTCAAGGCGGAAAACACCCTTGCCAAAGAGAAACATGGGGACACTCAATGGTGGTTGATCCATGGGGACGAGTGGTCGCACAGTTAGACCAAGATCCTAAAAGTATGGTGGTTGAGATAGACACATCCAGTTGCGAGTCCATTAGGCAAAATATGCCCATCGCGCAACACTCTCGATTTACCAATCAATTTTAATTACAAACAAGAGCCATCTATGAGCATTAATCAAATTGAAGAAGCGCTACTGAACCCGACAGGGCTTACGGAGCAAAATATCGCAGATACATTGGCGAGTATTGCTACCCGCCAAATTGATTATGCTGATATCTACTTTCAGTCAAGCTGGCACGAATCTTTAGTGCTAGAAGACAGCATTATTAAAGACGGCTCTTTCAATATCGATTGCGGTGTTGGCGTTCGTGCAGTATCTGGTGAAAAGACTGGTTTTGCTTACTCTGACCAAATCCAATTGGATGGTCTTAAGCAGAGCGCAATTGCGGCTCGTGGTATTGCTAAACAAGGTCAAAACGGCAAGGTTCAAGCGTTCAAACGCAACTCTAATCAAGCTTACTATGATGCAGTTAACCCGCTTGCGAGTTGGGAAAAACAGCAGAAAACAGAATTACTAAAATCATTAGATGCTTACATTCGCACTAAAGAGCCGATGGTGACTGAAGTATCGGTGAGTTTAAGTGGTGTGCATGAGCAGATGCTGGTTGCTGCGACTGATGGCACTTACGCTGGTGATATTCGTCCGCTGGTTCGCTTGTCTATTAGCGTACTTGCACAGAAGGGTGATCGTCGTGAGCGTGGTAGCGCTGGTGGTGGTGGCCGTTTTGGTTACGACTTCTTCTTAAGTGATGACAAAGGCACTCAAGTTGCTTACCAATTTGCGGATGAAGCGATTCGCCAAGCATTAGTTAACCTTGAAGCAGTGGCTGCGCCTGCTGGTGCCATGCCTGTGGTTCTTGGTTCTGGTTGGCCGGGCGTTCTGCTGCATGAAGCGGTAGGCCACGGTTTAGAAGGCGACTTCAACCGTAAAGAGTCGTCAGTATTCTCCGGCAAAGTTGGTGAGCAAGTAACTTCAAGCCTATGTACGATTGTCGATGACGGTACATTAACGGATCTACGCGGTTCATTGAACGTCGATGATGAAGGTGTTAACGGTCAGTACAATACGTTAATCGAAAACGGCATCCTAAAAGGTTACATGCAAGATAAGCTGAACGCTCGTCTAATGGGTGTAGCACCGACAGGTAATGGTCGTCGTGAGTCATACGCGCATCTTCCAATGCCACGTATGACGAATACATACATGCTACCGGGCGAACACACACCGGAAGAGATCATCGCGACGGTTGAGAAAGGTATCTACGCACCGAACTTCGGTGGCGGTCAGGTCGATATCACATCAGGTAAGTTCGTATTCTCAGCGTCTGAAGCGTACATGATTGAAAACGGTAAGATCACTCACCCAGTGAAAGGCGCGACGCTAATCGGTTCTGGTATCGAAGCGATGCAGCAGGTGTCTATGGTGGGTAACGACCTAAGCATCGACCGTGGTGTGGGTGTGTGTGGTAAGGCTGGTCAAAGTGTGCCAGTGGGTGTTGGTCAACCAACATTGAAACTAGACTCGCTAACCGTTGGTGGTACTGAGTAATTCAGACTAACCTCTGCCGACTTACTTCAAAATATTAAATTGAAAAGCGCCTCCAATGTGAGGCGCTTTTTGTTTTTAGATTACTGATTCAGTGAGCGTATAGAGTCACTACATGTTCTCTTCCGCAAACTCAGCTAGTCGGCTACGCACCACACCATTGAGGTGGATGTTGGCACTGCCTTCGAAGTTTTTAAAACGCTCAACCATGTAGGTTAAGCCTGAAGTCACAGGGGTTAAGTAAGAAGAGTCTATCTGCGCTAGGTTTCCTGAGCAGACGATCTTAGTACCTTCACCACAGCGGGTGATGATGGTTTTGATTTGTGATGCAGTCAGGTTCTGACACTCATCGAGAAGCACAAACGCATTTTGGATGGAACGGCCGCGCATGAAGTTGATCGATTTGAACTGGATATTAGCTTTGTCACAGATGTATTTCATCGAGCCTTCTGTGCAGTGGTCGTTCTTGTGCAGCGCTTCCAGTGTGTCGGTCACTGCGGCTAACCAAGGCAACATTTTCTCTTCCTCTGTACCCGGAAGGAAACCTATCGACTCACCAATATCAGGGGTGTTGCGGGTTACGATGATCTTATCGAATTGCTTACGTTCAATGGTTTGTTCAAGTGCAGCAGCCATAGCAAGCAGTGTCTTACCACTACCTGCGGCGCCAGTGAGAATCACAAGATCAATATCAGGGTCGAGCAGCGCATCAATCGCCATGCCTTGATAGACGTTCTTTGGTGTGATGTCCCATGCTCTGCGATTCATCAATCTTTCGCGGCTGAGGTCTCTCAGGGTAATGCTTTCCGGCTCAATCTCCTCGACTCGAGCGGCAAAGTCACTTTCTTCGTCAATCACATATTGGTTGAGGAAGGTTGGCTCGAACGGCGCTCTTGCTAAGGTGTGCAGCGTCTTGCCGCCTAAACTTCTGCTCTCGACATTATCGATACCATCCCAAAATGAGCCTTCCAGTTGTTGGAAGCCTTTGGTGAGGTATTGGATATCATCAATCAGTTGGTCAGTTTGATAGTCTTCAACAAAACGTACACCGGCGCCTTTTGCTCGTAAACGCATATTGATGTCTTTGGTGATGAGAACCACTTCGCGTGGTGCGCGTTTATTTTGAAGATAGAGGACAGCGTTGAGGATTCGGTTATCGCCCGCCTTGTCATCGGCAAAGGCTTTGATGCTTTCTTGAAGTTCGTAGTCAGCGAGTATTGAAATACTGCCAGATGCATTTATGTCTTTAGAAAAAGGGATGCCTTCCGATATTTGGTCTGGTGTGGCTTCCCTGAACAGGTCTTCGAGCGTTCGAATCGCAATTCTCGCATCTCGAGCAACGTCTCTTTTACTGTCTTTGATTCTGTCGAGTTCTTCTAGCACTGTCATGGGGATAACGACATCGTGCTCTTGGAAAGAAAATATAGCGAAGGGTTCGTGAAGTAGGATATTGGTGTCTAAAACAAATAGCTTCCGGTTGGTCTCGCCCATAGCATCTCCTTGCCGACGTGCGGCTTGCCTTGCATTCATTGAACGTAGATAAAGCTCATATAAAGATTAGTATCTGATTCTGGTGATAGTCAACTACTCACCTAAACTTCATCTAGAGGAACAGCACCATATCGTTACGAGTGAATATGGTGTATTCGTTTGAGAGCAGCAATCTGCTACCTATAGATTAACCATGAATTTTTGACAGTTTGATTGCACTGGCGAAAACAGAAAAAAAGCATGAAATCATCTCCTTTAGGCGTGACCTAAATCACAGCATCGAGTAAGATTAGCGACCTTTTTCTGCACCATTTTCTCGAGATATTTATTATTGAGAGCGCACTTAAAAAGTGGCTGCAAACTAGACATTTTTGGCTATATTTTTAGTTCAGGAGCGATAATGTTCTTGTTTAAAACTGCAGTTAAGAAGACCAAATTCCAACTATAAGATTGAGGTAGTCGATTCATGACATTTGCTTTGGGGCAACGCTGGATAAGCGATACGGAGAGCGATTTAGGTTTAGGTACCGTTGTAGCAATGGATGCTCGCACAGTGACACTAATGTTTGCAGCGTCAGAAGAAAACCGTGTTTATGCACGTACTGATGCTCCCGTAACCCGAGTAACGTTTAATGTAGGCGATGTCATCGAATGCCAAGAAGGTTGGTCTCTGTCTGTCGAGGAAGTTATCGAAGACAAAGGTCTGCTGACTTACTTAGGTACTCGCGAAGATACCCAAGAAACAGAAGTCACTCTGCGTGAAATCTTCTTAAGCAACCAGATCCGCTTTAACAAGCCACAAGATAAGCTATACGCAGGTCAAATCGACCGTATGGATAACTTTGTGTTGCGTTACCGTGCGCTAAGCAACCAGTACCAACAACACAAGAGCCCGATGCGTGGCTTGTGTGGTATGCGTGCTGGCTTGATCCCTCACCAGTTATACATCGCTCATGAAGTGGGTCGTCGTCACGCTCCGCGCGTTTTACTGGCTGATGAAGTTGGCCTAGGCAAAACCATTGAAGCGGGCATGATCATCCACCAACAGGTGTTGTCTGGCCGTGCTGAACGTATTCTGATTGTGGTTCCTGAAACTCTACAACACCAATGGTTAGTAGAGATGATGCGCCGTTTCAACCTGCATTTTTCTATCTTCGATGAAGAGCGTTGTATTGAAGCGTTTGCTGAATCAGACAACCCGTTTGATACCCAGCAGTACGTTCTGTGTTCTTTGGACTTCCTACGTAAGAGCCGTAAGCGCTACGAGCAAGCACTTGAAGGCGAGTGGGACTTGTTGGTTGTCGATGAAGCGCACCACCTTGAGTGGAGCCAAGACAAACCAAGCCGTGAATACCAAGTGGTTGAAGGCTTAGCGGAAAATACGTCTGGTGTGCTACTACTAACAGCAACGCCTGAACAGCTTGGTCGTGAGAGCCACTTTGCACGTCTGCGTCTGCTTGATCCTGATCGCTTCTACGATTACGAAGCATTCGTTGAAGAAGAAGACCAATACGCACCGGTTGCTGATGCAGTAACGGCTCTGTTCTCTGGAGTGAAGCTTGAAAACAGCGCGAAGAACCAGATTACGGAACTGCTTTCTGAGCAAGATGTTGAGCCTCTGTTCCGTGTGATTGAAGGTGATAGCAGCGAAGAAGAGCAAGCGTTAGCTCGCCAAGAACTGATTGATAACCTTATGGATCGCCATGGTACCGGCCGTGTTCTTTTCAGAAACACACGTGCTGCAATCAAAGGCTTCCCTAAGCGTAATGTAAACCTACTGCCGATGGAGATTCCAACGCAGTACACAACCTCAATGCGTGTATCTGGCATGATCGGTGGCAAAATGGCTCCCGAAGCTCGTGCAATGAAGATGCTGTATCCAGAAGAGATCTTCCAAGAGTTTGAAGGTGAAGATTCAAGCTGGTGGCAGTTCGACTCACGCGTTAACTGGTTGATTGAAAAGATCCAAGACAAGCGCAGCGAGAAAATCCTAGTGATCGCCTCTCGTGCAAGTACGGCTCTTCAATTAGAGCAAGCACTGCGTGAGCGTGAAGGTGTGCGTGCAACCGTATTTCACGAAGGCATGTCGATTCTAGAGCGTGATAAAGCTGCGGCTTACTTTGCTCAAGAAGAGGGCGGCGCTCAGGTTCTTATCTGTAGTGAAATCGGCTCTGAAGGTCGTAACTTCCAGTTCGCTAACCAACTTGTGATGTTCGATCTTCCATTCAACCCAGACTTGCTTGAGCAACGTATTGGCCGTTTGGACCGTATCGGTCAGCTGCGTGATATCGACATTCATGTTCCTTACCTAAAAGGCACATCACAGGCGATCCTTGCGCGTTGGTTCGATGAAGGTCTGAATGCATTTGCGGAAACTTGTCCAACGGGTCGCACGGTTTACGATAAGTACTCAGATGTTCTTATCGAGATGCTGGCTTCTGGTAACACTGAGCAACTTGATGAAGTGATTGAAGAGTCTGCCAAGCTAAATCAAAGCCTGAAATCAGATCTAGAAAAAGGCCGTGATCGCCTATTAGAAATGCACTCAAACGGCGGCGACAAAGCGCATGAAATTGCAGAGAAGATTGCCTCGACTGACGGCGACACTAACCTAGTAACGTTTGCACTAAGCCTGTTCGATACGATTGGCTTGAACCAAGACGACAAGGGTGAGAATGCTCTGGTTGTAACGCCGTCTGAGCACATGATGGTGCCAAGCTACCCAGGCTTACCATACGAAGGCGCAACCATCACGTTTGATCGTGATACTGCGCTTTCTCGTGAAGACATGAACTTCATTAGCTGGGAACACCCAATGATTCAGGGCGGTATCGATCTGCTACTGAGTGAAGGTGTTGGTGCATCAGCGGTATCACTACTGAAAAACAAAGCGCTGCCAGTGGGTACTATCCTGCTTGAGCTGGTTTACCTTGTGGATGCGCAAGCGCCGAAACGCAGCGGTATCAGCCAGTTCTTGCCTAAGACGCCAATTCGTTTGATGATGGATGGCCGTGGTAATGACTTATCAGCTCAGGTTGAGTTCGACAGCTTTAACCGTCAATTAAGCCCTGTAAACCGTCACCTAGCGAGCAAGCTAGTTAACTCGGTACAAGGTGAAATTCACAAGCTAATCGAAGCGGGTGAGACGCACGTACTTCCTAAAGTGGAAGAAGTGCGTGAACAAGCTCAACGAGATATGCAGACTAACCTGAACGGTGAATTAGAGCGTCTACAAGCGCTTAAAGCCGTGAATCCTAATATTCGTGATGAAGAGCTAGAGGTAATCGAAGCTCAAATCAATGAACTGACCGGTTACATCAGCAAAGCTCAGGTTCAGCTAGATTCATTACGCTTGATTGTGGTTTCTCACAACTAGTTTTGAATTAGCGAAATGCTTCAACGAAATAAGGCCTTCATTATGAAGGCCTTATTTGTATCTGTAGCTTAATTAACAATTCAAGTAGCTGGTTACATTAACCACTTCCACCAAACAAATACCGCTAGGAAACCAAATAGGTAAACAAGACCTGCTACAGACAACCATTTTAGTTTGCTGCCAATGGTTAGCGCTTCTGGAAGCTTAGCTTTGTTGACCAAGATGAAATTAAGCAGAGCGAAGAATGGCGTTGTTGCAAACGCGAGTACCATTGCGAAATCGAGCATAGGCATCAGTGCTGCGCTAAAGAACATCACAATCGCGAGTGCCGCGATAGAGACAATGATTATCCAGCCTTGCAGCATTCTTGGGCTTGAATCTTTTTTGAATAATAGACGTTGTGATTCAGCAAGCACGCGTGAGTAGCCATCGATAACGGTAATGGTGCTACCAAAGATACAGAAGAAAGCGATAAGAGCGATTAACGGGCGAGACCATTCACCAATTGTCGAAGCGTAGATGCCGACCAATTGATGAGTAAAGCCAACACCGGAGCGAGACAGTTCAACTCCCGAACCGTGAAGTACTAGCGCGCCTAACGCAACGAATACTAAAGCAAGCAGCGCCGTACCAATGTAGCCAACGTTAAAGTCGAACAGCGCTGATTGTGCGGTCACTTCCTGCTTCTCTTTTTGGCTTTTTAGCCACATAGAGGTGATGCTTGATATTTCGATAGGCGCAGGCATCCAACCCATGGTCACCACGATAAAACCAATAGCAGCCAATGACCAAGGCGACGGTGGAACAAAAGCAGCATCAGGTTCGACTGGAGAGCCGATAGCAATGGCGACTGCAGCTAAGGTTGTGATGGTTAAGATCGCCATGATCGCTTTAGATAGTGTATCTAGAGCACGATAATGGCCAGCAAACAGAATGATCAAACAGGTCGCTAAAACGATCATGCACAAGGTGCTAGTGGCTAAATCGAAAGGAACAAAGTAACTGAGTAGGCTTGCACTGAATAATAGCAGGGCAGCGGTATTCACGACCGCAGATATGGCACTCAAGATCGAAAAGATCACAAGGTATGAGCGGCCTAGGTTAGAGTAACCTTCCACCAAGCTTTGACCCGTTCCTAGCGTGTATTGGATGCCGGCTCTGAAGAATGGATATTTAAATACGTTAACGAGGATAATGAGAGCGGCAAGCTGCCAACCATAAATCGCACCCGCCTTGGTTGAGGCGACTAAGTGAGAACCACCTACAGCCGCTGCGGCCATCATAACGCCTGGGCCAAGAGACTTAATTAAACTTGATAGGGGAGCTGAGGTTGGTGTTTTTGTGTTGGTGGTTTTAACCGTACTGTCCATCGTTTTTCCTTTGATGCTGACTTCTTATTATCCGTTACCCTATCAATACCATGTTTTGTAAAGTCGTCAACTTTTATGTACGAAAATGTTGAAAGTTGTATTTATTTATAAACGAATCAACCGTAAATTATTTATTCACTAGCAATTAAGAGGCTTCAATGGCGTTAGAACAGTACACACCACCGCGTGAACCGTGGATTGATATTGTTTATCAAGATGACGATATTCTTGTGGTGAACAAGCCTGCAGGCCTGCTTTCTGTTCCGGGTAGGTTGCCAGAGCATTACGACAGCATGTGGAGTCGCTTGGTGGAGGAGTTTGCTGATATTCAAGTGGTGCACCGTTTGGATATGTCGACCTCAGGCTTGATGTTGCTGGCTAAGCACAAGCAGGCAGAACGTCACTTGAAGAAGCAGTTCCAATATCGCCTGACACACAAACTGTATTACGCACGCGTATGGGGAGCGGTTGAACAAAAAGCAGGATTGATCGATCTGCCACTCATCTGTGATTGGCTGAACCGCCCTCGGCAGAAAGTGTGTTTGGATAATGGCAAACCTTCACAGACACGTTATGTGGTAGAGCAAACAGATACTCAAACCACCTTGTTGAAGCTACTGCCAATCACGGGACGATCTCATCAGTTGCGTGTGCACTGCATGGAGGTGGGGAATCCTATTGTGGGTGATGAGTTTTATGCAACGCCAGATGCATTTATCTATAGCGAGAGGTTAGCTCTGCACGCGTGTGAACTCAGTTTTTATCACCCGGCCAATGATCAGTTATTCAAAGCCTTTGTTCCGTGTGAGTTTTATCCTCAAGCATCGCCACAAATCGAACAGCACTTTGAAATTGCGCCTGAGCTTCCAGACTACAGTAAGCTAAAAGCTTAGAATGGACTGATTCATAGATCTAACCAAGGAAGAAGAATGCCAACGCTGAAAGTTGTGTTTCTCGATAGAGCGACTATCCCATCTCAAATTCATTTAAAGCCTCTGAGCTTTGAGCATGAATGGGTAGAGTATGATTTCACAGCTCCTGAGCAAGTATCAGAGCGAGTTGAAGAAGCTGATGTGGTGATCACTAACAAGGTAGTGCTCAATGAGTCGAATCTCGCTGGTGCGAAAAAACTCAAGTTGATCGCGGTTTCAGCGACCGGTGTCAATAATGTCGATGTGGAATACTGCAAATCTAAAAACATTGCAGTGACAAACGTACAAGGTTATGCGACTCAATCGGTTCCTGAACATGTCATCGCAATGCTGTTTGCACTTAAACGAAACCTTGTTGGTTATCACAAAGACATTGAGGCAGGTGAGTGGCAAAAGGACAAGCAGTTCTGCTTCTTTACTCATCCGATTCAAGATGTGGCTGGTAGCACACTGGGGTTGATGGGGAGTGGCAGCTTAGGTCAAGCCACCGCAATGTTAGCCAAAGCGATTGGTATGAAGGTGATGTTTGCCGAGCGAAAAGGAGCAGAGTCTTGTCGAGAAGGGTATCTACCTTTTGATACGGTATTGAAGCAAGCGGATGCGATCAGTCTACATTGCCCATTGACTGACGCGACCCAAAATCTGATTTCAGAGCGAGAACTCACAATGATGAAATCGAGCGCGGTATTAATTAATGCCGGGCGCGGAGGTCTAGTAGATGAACAAGCCCTAGTTGAGGCTTTGAAAAAACATGAGATTGCAGGCGCAGGTATGGATGTGTTTACACAAGAGCCAGCCGACAACTCAAATCCACTATTGGCTAATAGCCACTTACCGAACTTATTACTCACTCCACATGTGGCGTGGGGTAGCGACAGCTCGATTCAAAAACTGTCTGATATCTTAATGGATAATATTGAAGGCTTTATTGCGGGTAGCCCGCAAAACATAGTGAATTGACTCTAAAGCTATGTAGCATGAATTAAAACAAAAAAGGTTGGCCTGTAGGCCAACCTTTTTAGATTGTGTGTCGATTAAATGACTTAACCTTGCGGTTTAACCACCAATACATTGATTGGTGAGTTCTGTACCACTTTGCTTGCAACAGAACCAAGCACAACTTTGTCGATTTTCGAACGCTTATGGCTAGGCATCACGATAAGGTCAGCGCCCAGTTTTTCTGCGTAATCTAGAATCGTTGTGTAAGTCTTGCCTTCGGCAACGTGAACTTTATACACCACTTCATCGTCGATGTGTTTGTCGGCAAACTCTTTCAGCTGATTTTTAACATCAAGCTTCATTTGGTTCGCTGCATCTTTCGGGAAGTAAGACGCCACCATCGACATGTGAATGCCTGGTAGTACGTTCAGAATGTGGATTTCAGCATTGCTGTGTTTTGCGTGCCATACCGCCAGTTCGACTGCCTTATCAGAAAAGCCTTTGTCATTAAGATCAACAGGAACAAGGATTTGTTTATACATGTATTCGTCTCTTTTTAATCAGCGCTAAGCTTTCACTTAGTACTGTAATTATCCTTTCCATGTAATAAAGCCAAATAGCGCTAAGCACTACTCAGCCTTATCCATTACGCGCTAATCTCATCCTTACGAGCACGTCTTCTTTGGTTCATCGCTAAACCAATCAAAATGATCAGAGCTGGTAAGAATACCCACTCTTTCATTGGTCGATCTGCATCTTGGATAACGGATTTGATTTCCCAATCGAAATCAATACCAGCCGCTTCTGCTGGGCTACCGAACTCAACCATATCAACAATCATCTTGCCTTCTGATTCAGTCAGCATTAGACCCATAGAGGCAATACGATCTTCACTTGAGGTCGCAGAATCTTCAAACGGCAGGCGAACTGTCTTTTCAGAATAGTCACCTTCTAAGTTTTCGCCACCCACTCTAAGTTCAAGTGATTGTCCCACATCCAGCTTTTCCGTGATTTGAGCAATCTCAACTCCAGGTGAAAGAACTTTCTCTGGATAAATCATGTCCCACCAGAAACCTGGGCGGAAGAAAGAGAAGGTCAGAACGATAAGCAGTATAGTTTCCCACCACTTGTTCTTGGTGAACCACCAACCTTGAGTTGCTGCGGCAAAGATAAGTACCGCAGTCACAGAAGAGAAAATCGTTAGTGCTAAGTGCCACCAAGAATCAATACCCATCAACAGTAGTTGGGTATTGAAGATGAACATGAATGGCAAGATAGCGGTCCGGATATCGTAGGTAAAACCTTGAATACCTGTACGAATTGGGTCGGATTTCGCAATTGCCGCTGCTGCAAACGCCGCGAGACCTACCGGAGGTGTATCATCCGCAAGAATACCGAAGTAGAACACGAATAAGTGCACCGCAATCAATGGAATGATCAAGCCGTGCGCAGCGCCCAGAGTAACGATTACCGGCGCCATCAGCGTTGATACAACGATGTAGTTTGCTGTGGTTGGTAAGCCCATACCTAGGATCAAGCTGATTACCGCAGTAAATAGCAGCATAAGGATGATGCTACCGCCTGAGATAAACTCAACGAAGTCAGTCATTACAAGACCGATACCCGTTAGAGTCACCACACCTACAACAGTCCCAGCAGCCGCTGTCGCCACACCGATACCGATCATGTTACGCGCGCCTGAAACTAAGCTCTCTGCTAGGTCAACGAAACCAGCTTTGGTTTGCTCTGCAAGATCGTCTGATTTGTTCATCAGAGTCATCAAAGGACGCTGGGTGATCAAGATGAAGATCATGAACACTGTGGCCCAGAAGGCAGATAAACCAGGTGAGAAACGTTCAACCGTCAGACACCAAACTAGCACTACGATAGGCAGTAGGAAGTGTAAACCTGATTTAATCGTTGGGCCTGGATCCGGAACTTCTTTGAGATCCGCATCGATTTCCATGCCGCCTTCAGCTGCGTATTTTGCTGATACGCGAACCAGAGCAACATAAGCGATCAATAGCGCCATAGTTACGATTGGTGTTGCAGCATCGCCAAAGACATCTTTCGTCCAACCGACACCGTAGTAAACCGCAGCACTGATAACACATAGACCTAAAATGGTTCCAGTGAAAGAGAGTAGGCTTTGTACGATAGTTGGTGTGTGGCGACGAGGTAGGCCAGTCATACCTGCTTTACATGCTTCTAGGTGAACAATGTAAATCAGAGCAATATAAGAGATCAGAGCTGGAAGTAGCGCCGCCTTGATTACTTCTACATACGAGATGCCCACATATTCAACCATCAGGAATGCCGCAGCACCCATGATAGGTGGCGTTAGCTGACCGTTGGTTGAAGCTGCTACTTCTACTGCACCAGCTTTTGTGCCCGGGAAACCAACACGCTTCATTAGCGGGATAGTAAAGGTACCTGTGGTAACAACGTTTGCAATCGAAGAGCCTGATACCAGACCAGATAAACCAGACGCTACAACGGCTGCTTTCGCTGGGCCGCCTTTCATGTGACCAAGCAGTGAGAATGCAACTTTAATAAAGTAAGCACCGGCGCCAGCACGTTCTAGCATTGCACCAAACAGTACAAACAAGAATACGAATGACGTTGATACGCCAAGTGCCACACCGAATACACCTTCAGTTGTTAGCCACAGATGCGACATTGCCTTGTTCAGGCTCGCACCTTTGTGGGCAATAACGTCCGGCATGTGAGGGCCGCCAAAGGTATAAAGTAGGAATACTGCTGCCACAACCATAAGAGGTGGACCCAAAGCGCGTCGTGTTGCTTCAAGCAGTAAAACCATACCGAATACAGCCGCAACAATATCGAATGTTGTTGGTGCGCCCGATCGCTCAGCGAGTTCAGTATAGAAAATATAGATATAAGAAGCTGAAAAGCTACCTACAAGCGCTAATATCCAATCGACTGCGGGGATGCGATCCCTAGGCGAATTCTTCATGGCTGGATAAGCGGTAAAGGCTAGGAAAATAGCAAACGTAAGGTGAATTGCTCGAGCTTCAGTGTCGTTTAAAATTGCGAAGTTAAAAATGAACGGCAGCGGAGATGCATACCAAAGTTGGAACAGTGACCAACATAGAGGCACAAACCATAAAATACGGCCTTGGATACCACGAGGGCTACGCGCACCAGTATCTGATTGTGCCACCATTTCTTGCACATCTGGAGACGGTGATGTTGTCTGCGTCATGTACTTTATCCTTATTATTGATGGTCTGCCTTTTCTTACGAACAACCAAACGTTAGTTATTTCCTATCTAGTGTAGTGAATGGATAGGGAAATGCGTTTTTTGTTCGTCTTTGTCTTAGGCTTGATACGAAGGTAAGTCCTCCAAATTGGAGAAACTTAAAGGGCTGTTCTTTTCACTTAAATTATTTTTATAAAACGTGAAAAGCCAATAAGGAGGGCTAGCCTCCTTATTGGTGTAGTAGGCTTAAAGTAGAGTTACTTTAGAAGGCCCACTTCTTTGTAGTATTTTGCTGCGCCTGGGTGAAGAGGGATAGAGATACCCGCTTTAACCATGTCTTCTTTTTTCAGGTTAGCAAATGCTGGGTGTAGGCGTTTGAAAGTGTCAAAGTTTTCAAATACTGCCTTAGCAACGTTGTATGCAACTTCTTCAGAAACGTCTGAAGTTGTTACCATAGTAGCTGCAACACCGAAGCTGTTTACGTCAGCGTCAGTACCACGATACATACCAGCAGGAACTGTGCTGTAAGCGTAGTATGGGTTTTCAGCTACGATCTTGTCGATCTGTGGACCTGTTGCTGAAACCAGTTTTGCATCACAAGACGTTGTTGCTTCTTTGATTGATCCGTTCGGGTGACCAACCATGTAGATGAATGCATCAATCTTGTTATCACAAAGTGCTTGTGAACGCTCAGAACCTTTAAGTTCAGAAGCAAGCTTGAAGCTGTCGTTAGTCCAGCCCATAGCGTCCATTACAACACCCATCGTTGCACGGTCACCAGAACCTGGGTTACCAATGTTTACACGCTTACCTGCTAGGTCAGACACATTGTTGATGCCAGCATCAGTACGAGCGATGATGTTGAACGGTTCTGTATGTAGAGAGAACATCGCGCGAAGTTTCTTGTATTCGCCCTGATCTTTGAACTTACTTGTACCGTTGTAGCCGTGGTATTGCCAGTCCGATTGAACAACACCGAAATCTAGTTCACCAGCACGGATGGTGTTAACGTTGTAGATTGAACCACCAGTAGACTCTACAGAACAACGAATGTTGTGGTCTTTGCGGCCCTTGTTCACTAGCTTACAAATCGCACCACCAGTTGGGTAGTAAACACCCGTAACTGAACCAGTACCAATCGTGATGAACTCTTGAGCGTTAACAGCGCCAGCGCCCATTACAGCAGCTGCAATAGCACCAACTTTAATAAGTTTGGTAAATGCCATGAATTTCCCTTCCTTTATTCATTATTAACCCTGAAACAAGTGTAGTTGCTTCAGGAGTTTCCTATTTGGAAACGGCACCTTTTTCAATCCATGTGATGAAAAAGTGGCTGAATAATATCAAAAATTGGCAGAAAATTACTCGAATGTTAAAAGATATAGCTAAAAAATCTAACAAATGATGTCTTGATCTCGTGTTTGATTTGCTACTGAGTTTTTTAAAATCAATGGTTTAGTGTGATTTTGGAAGGGAGGTATGGATATTCTAGGATGTGATTTGGATCACGAAGCAAATAGATACTCGTGATCCATTAATAAGGCTGATAGTTATGAAACAGCGATCAATTATCCTGCGTATTCAAACAGTTCACACACTGAATCAAACAGTTGCTTAGTGGTAACCGATAACGTTGGGGTAATGAAGATAGTATCATCACCTGCGACTACGCCCAGTATACCTTCCGACTTACCTAGTGAGTCTAATAAACGAGCAATCAGCTGCGCCGCACCAGGACCTGTGTGTATCACCACCAATGCATTGTTGTGGTCAATATCTAGTACTAATTCTCTTAGAGAGCTAGAAACGGTCGGAACACCTAGCTCAGCAGGAAGACAGTAAACCATCTCCATTTTTGCGTTACGAGTTCGAACGGCACCAAACTTGGTTAACATACGCGAGACTTTAGACTGGTTGATGCTTTCAAAACCTTCGTGTTTTAGGGCATCCACAATTTCGCCTTGTGAGCCAAAACGTTCTTCTTTTAGTAAGGCTTTAAATGCACGAACTAAGTTGTCTTGCTTTTCTGTATTGCGCATATGTCATTCTTATTCATTAACAAAGATGTTTGCATATTCTCGCATACATATTCAATTTTAGCCAAAACATCCCTGTAATTTGTTAGTCATATCACTGTAAATATTTAATAGAATAATGTGTTATTTGCGACGACTTATTTTGTTATTTCAGTCGATTATCGCCATAATGCGAACTTGCTGTGTAGCACGGTTTTATTGACTTGCGCGAAGTCGCAAAGCTAGCGTTAATTGATTGTAATCACTTTGTGATTAATATAGTTTTTTAACTTAGATTTAGCTCAAGAATCACCCTACAAAGAATCTATAAGAGAAAGCTCTCAAGGAGAATAACAATGAAAGTAGCTGTTATTGGTGCCGCTGGTGGCATCGGTCAAGCCCTAGCCCTACTACTTAAGAACCGCCTACCTGCTGGTTCAGATCTTGCACTTTACGACATCGCTCCGGTAACACCGGGTGTTGCTGCCGATCTTAGCCATATCCCAACGCCTGTTTCGATCAAAGGTTACGCGGGTGAAGATCCAACACCAGCACTAGAAGGTGCGGATGTTGTACTTATTTCAGCGGGTGTTGCTCGTAAGCCTGGTATGGATCGTGCGGATCTTTTCAATGTGAACGCTGGCATTGTTAAGTCTCTTGCAGAGAAAATCGCAGTTACTTGTCCGACTGCTTGTGTTGGTATCATTACTAACCCAGTAAACACAACAGTGCCAATCGCGGCTGAAGTACTGAAGAAAGCGGGCGTTTACGACAAGCGTCGTCTATTCGGTATTACGACTCTTGATGTGATTCGTTCTGAAACGTTCGTTGCTGAACTAAAAGACAAAGATCCAGGCGACATCCGTGTTCCTGTTATCGGTGGTCACTCAGGCGTAACGATTCTTCCTCTACTTTCTCAAGTTGAAGGCGTAGAGTTCACTGATGAAGAAATTGCAGCGCTAACGACTCGCATCCAAAATGCAGGTACTGAAGTAGTAGAAGCTAAAGCTGGCGGCGGCAGTGCGACACTGTCTATGGGTCAAGCGGCTTGTCGTTTCGGTCTTGCACTAGTTAAAGCACTTCAAGGTGAAGAAAACGTGATTGAATGTGCATACGTTGAAGGTGAAGGCGAGCACGCTCCATTCTTCGCACAGCCAGTTAAACTAGGCAAAGAGGGCGCTGAAGCGATCCTTAGCTACGGTGAGCTAAGTGACTTCGAACGTAACGCTTTAGATAGCATGCTTGAAACGCTAAATGGTGACATCGAGATTGGTGTTGAATTCGCTAAATAAGCGAAACGCTATTTAACTCAGACTTAAGCTAATTAATAAGGGCCGGTCATTATGATCGGCTTTTTTGATCCTGAAGTTCAAGCTACTCGTATTTAGCTTTAAAATTAATGTGAAGGTAAATGTTATGGCTACTGTTCAGAAGGGTATGAATGTCGAATATTTGGGGCACTTAGGAAAAGTATTGGTAATTGATGAGCAAGAGCAGTACGCACTAGTAGAGACTTACAACGGGCATGAGCAGTACGCGGTGCCAATGGAAGAGCTTGAAGCACAACTGCCGTTGTCATTAGAAGCCAGTCGATATTGAATTTGGCTCACCTACAAATATTTGTTGAAAACCAAAAAAAAGAGCCCTGAGGCTCTTTTTGTTATTTATATAGAAGCTAGAAGCGAGTTGTCTATTAACCTGCTTACTTACTGCGTTTAACAGCTAAGTGTGCGAGCGTGGTTAGCGCTTGCTTATATTCTGAGTCAGGAAGTACAGAAAGCTCAGCGATGGCTTTATCGGCCTCTTCGTAGGCTTTATTTGTTGTGTACTCTAAAGAGCCTGTCTCTTTCATTACAGCCATAATATCGTCAAGACGTTCCATGCCGTTCGCTTTCTCAATCGCTTCACGAATCATGCTTGCTTGTTCAGGAGAGCCATTATGCATTGCGTAAAGTAGAGGCAGTGTTGGTTTGCCTTCGGCTAGATCGTCACCAACGTTTTTACCCATCTCTTTACCATCTGCAGTGTAATCCATCACATCGTCAATCAGTTGGAAAGCGGTGCCTAGGTATTTACCATAGTTCTGCATTGCTGTTTCGATCTCTGGTGATGACTCAGTAAGAATCGCACCGATTTGGGTCGCAGCTTCGAACAAACGAGCAGTCTTAGAGTAGATCACCTGCATGTAGCTTTCTTCTGTGGTGTCTGGGTTATTGCAGTTCATTAATTGTTGAACTTCACCCTCGGCAATCACGTTTACCGCTTCACTCATTAGCTCAAGGATCTTTAAAGATCCTAGCGTTGTCATCATTTGGAATGAGCGTGTGTAGATAAAGTCACCCACCAAAACGCTAGCGGCATTACCAAAAGCGGCATTGGCCGTCGCTTTACCGCGTCTCATGTCTGATTCATCGACAACATCGTCGTGAAGCAGGGTTGCGGTGTGAATAAACTCGATAAAGGCTGCAGAGGTGATATGAGCTTCACCTTGATAACCAAGTGCGCGAGCAGATAAAAGAGCAAGCAAAGGGCGTAGGCGTTTGCCACCACCGCTAACGATATAAAAACCAAGCTGGTTGATTAAACTTACGTCAGAATTAAGTTGGGCTTGAATTGTTTCATTCACTTTTGCCATATCATTGGCAGTAAGCGTTTGGATAGCTTTAAAATCCATTGTTCATCCGGCTGAAGTTAGACCCTGTAAGGCTTATACGTTGTATTTAATTGTTGAATAATACACTAAAAAACGTTGATTAATACATCGCTAAAGGGCATGATTGCCGCACTTTTCTTTGGCGAACAGGTTTTCGCCAATTTTTTAAAAATATGGCTTGTCATAGCGCCATGATTCCCGTAGAATCTGCGCCCTATTGATTAGTTTAGCGCACACCCGAGTTGTACAATTAACAACCATAGGCTGTGCGGAAAAAGCGGAGTAAAATATGTACGCTGTTTTCCAATCTGGTGGCAAACAACACCGAGTAAGCGAAGGTCAAACACTTCGTTTAGAGAAATTAGACGTTGAAACTGGTGCAACTGTTGAATTTGATAAAGTTCTTCTTGTTGCTAACGGCGAAGAAATCGCTGTTGGTGCACCTCTTGTTGAAGGTGGCAAGGTTACTGCAGAAGTAGTACAACACGGTCGTGGCGATAAAGTAAAAATCGTTAAGTTCCGTCGTCGTAAGCACTCGCGTAAGCAAGCTGGTCACCGTCAGTGGTTCACTGAAGTGAAAATCACTGGCATTAACGCTTAAGTATTAGGAGAGTTTAACAATGGCACATAAAAAAGCTGGCGGTTCTACTAATAACGGCCGCGATTCAGAAAGCAAACGTCTTGGTGTTAAGCGTTTTGGTGGTGAATCTGTTCTTGCAGGTAACATCATCGTTCGTCAACGTGGTACTAAGTTCCACGCTGGCACAAACGTTGGCATCGGTAAAGACCACACTCTTTTCGCTCTTACTGAAGGTAAAGTGAAATTTGCTGTTAAAGGTCCTAAAAACCGTAAGTTTGTAAGCATCGAAGCTGAGTAATTTAATCTTTAACTAGATTATTTTATTAGCTTTCAAGCTGAATTCAAAAGCCCTGCCGATTCGGCAGGGTTTTTTATTTATAGCAAGAATAAAAAAGCAGACGCTCTTGTTTTGGTTTTGAGAAGCCGTTTTATTTTTTGATAAACAGATTAGTTTTTAAGAAGCCGTTTGTTTTTAAGAAATAAGAAGCAAAGAACCTCTCCTTATTTGTTCCTTGGTTGCAGGTCGGCCTAGATCTTAGGTGATCGATCTAAACACGGATCTGCTAGAATTTATATCACTCCTTGATGAGTGGTAACGCAACGTAAGTGCGGAGTTAAAAAATGAAATTCGTTGATGAAGCGGTAGTAAAAATAGAAGCCGGTGATGGCGGTAATGGTACAGTTAGCTTTTGGCGCGAAAAATTCGTCGCTAAAGGTGGTCCTGATGGCGGCGACGGTGGTGACGGCGGTGATGTTTACATCCAAGCGGATGAGAACTTAAACACACTGATCGATTACCGTTTCCAACGTTTTTACAATGCAGAGCGTGGCGAGAATGGTCGCGGCGGTAACTGTACTGGTAAACGTGGTAAAGACATTACGCTGAAAGTACCAGTTGGTACGCGTGCAGTTGATATCCACACCAACGAAATCGTTGCTGAAGTTGCTGAACACGGCAAGAAAGTAATGGTTGGTAAAGGTGGTTGGCACGGTCTTGGTAACACGCGTTTTAAATCGTCTGTTAACCGCGCTCCTCGTCAAAAGACAATGGGTACTAAAGGCGAAGTTCGTGAACTGCGTTTAGAGCTTCTTCTATTAGCTGACGTTGGTATGCTTGGCCTACCAAACGCAGGTAAATCTACTTTTATTCGTTCAGTATCTGCTGCGAAACCAAAAGTGGCTGATTACCCGTTCACTACTTTGATCCCAAGCTTGGGTGTGGTAAGTGTTGTCCCTGAAAAGAGCTTCGTTGTTGCCGATATCCCAGGACTAATCGAAGGCGCAGCTGATGGCGCTGGCCTTGGTATCCGATTCCTTAAGCACCTTGAGCGTTGTCGTGTTCTTCTGCATATGATCGACATTATGCCGATCGATCAATCTGATCCTATTCAGAATGCACTAACGATCATCGATGAGCTTGAGCAATACAGTGAAAAAGTTTCACAAAAACCTCGCTGGTTAGTGTTCAATAAAGTTGACCTAATGCCAGAAGACGAAGCAGACGAAAAGATTCAAGAAATCATCGATGCTTTGGGCTGGGAAGGCGAGTACTTCAAGATCTCTGCTGTGAATAAAATCGGCACCAAAGATCTTTGCTTCAAACTAGGTGAGTTTATGGAAAACCTACCTCGTGAAGTTGTAGAAGTTGAAGAAGAAGAAAAAGTAGACTTTATGTGGGATGACTACCATAAAGATGCGATGAGCGGTAAGAATGTCGTTACTGAAGATGACGACGATTGGGACGATTGGGATGACGAAGAGGATGACGGCCATGTTATCTATGTTCGTGACTAATCCTCTTAGTTTCTCATAACGCATCGGTCGCTTCTTACAAGTACACTGATAGTTTTATTAAACCGCAATGAAAATTGCGGTTTTCTTGTATCTAAATCATGACGTCTTACTGTTTTTTATGCAAAATTTATCTTTAGATAATTAACGCCTATGGGAAGGAAATCATGGCATCAAAGCAAAGAGCGATCTCAAGACTCGTCGCTCAATCAGGACAAATGTTATTGGCGCACGGGGCAGAGAGCACACTGGTCGGCGATATCATGCGTCGCATCGGTATTGCTTGTGGGGTGAATGAGGTTGAAGTCGCACTGTCAGCCAATGCGCTTGTTGTAACTACCGTAATGGATGATCACTGTATTACCACTACTCGAAGTTGTGCTGATCGTGGCATTAACATGCAGGTTATCACCGACATTCAACGCATTTGCATCATGATGGAGAAGGGAATTCTCGATTATGATTTGGCGTATAAAAAGATTCAAAACATCAGCCCCGAGCGCTACAACCGTTGGTTAGTGGTTGTGATGATAGGGTTGTCGTGCGCCTCTTTTAGCCACCTTGCGGGCGGAGACTGGCAAGTCTTCATGATGACTTTTATTGCTTCAGCTTGCGGTATGATCGTCAGGCAAGAGATTGGGCACCGCCATTTCAATCCGCTATTAAACTTTGCTATCACAGCATTCGTTACCACGACCATTTCAGCTCAAGCCGTACTTTACAATATTGGCGGCCAACCCACGATCGTGATGGCTTCATCTGTATTAATGTTAGTACCTGGTTTTCCTCTGATTAACTCCGTCGCTGATATGCTTAAAGGCCATATTAATATGGGGTTAGCGCGCTTTACCATGGCCAGCTTATTAACTCTGGCGACGAGCTTGGGCATTGTCGCGGCGATGAGTCTATCAGATGTTTGGGGGTGGGCAAGCTAATGAGTATTTTCGAACTGTTTTTAGGTCTGCTCAACGATATGTTTTTCGCCGCTATTCCTGCGGTTGGGTTTGCATTGGTGTTTAACGTTCCGCAACGTGCTTTAATTTATTGTGCACTCGGTGGTTCTATCGGTCATGGTAGCCGGTATCTGATGATGCACTTTGGTATTCCAATCGAATGGGCGACGTTCTTCGCCGCAACCGTGGTTGGTATGATAGGGGTTCATTGGTCACATAAACTGTTAGCACATCCGAAGGTGTTTACGGTTGCAGCTCTAATTCCTATGGTGCCAGGTGTGTTCGCCTTCAAGGCGATGATTGCGATGGTGGAGATTAACAGGGCAGGCTACACGCCTGAGTTGTTGGCAATGTTGATGGAGAACTTTTTAAAATCGATGTTCATTATCGCAGGGTTGGCGGTTGGCTTAGCTGTGCCAGGGCTGTTATTCTATCGCCGTAGACCTATCGTTTAGCGTTAATTTTCTTTTTAGGGACAGGACTTTCGATTTATGATCATCAGCATGATAGCGGCAATGGCAAACAACCGTATAATTGGTAAAGACAATCAGATGCCTTGGCATTTACCTGCGGATTTTGCATGGTTTAAACGCTCGACTATGGGTAAACCAGTCGTGATGGGACGTAAGACCTACGATTCTATTGGACGCCCTTTGCCGGGTCGGTTGAATGTCGTAATCAGCCGTGATGAGAGTTTAAAGATTGAAGGTGTAACGACGGTAACTTCTATTGAACAGGCTCTAGAGCTACTCAGTGATGTTGAAGAGGTGATGATCATTGGTGGCGGCTCTATTTATGAGAGCTGCTTACCTAAAGCGGACAAGTTGTATCTGACTTACATCGATTTCGCCGTCGATGGAGATACACAATTTCCTGACTGGGGTGAAGGTTGGAAGCAGAGCTTTAACGAGAGCTATCAAGCTGACGAGAAAAACAAACACAACATGGAGTTTGTGATTCTCGAGCGTTAACTGTGGTTATCAATAGCTAGTCTCTGAAAAATGCTTGCGTTACCCTACCAAGGTAGCGCAAGTTTCTCGTATCTTTATAGCGCTTTCTGAGTGAAAAACTGTTTATCTTCCCAGCGAAGAATTGTCAATTCACCTCCCCAGACGCATCCAGTATCAAGTCCAATTACGTCTTTTCCGTTATAGCCTTCAAGCGCAGCCCAGTGTCCAAAAACAACGGTTTTATCGAGCTTTATGCGTTGCGGAAGGTCAAACCATGGCACTAATGGTTCATCGGTAATCTCATTCGGTGGTAGCTTACATGCCATGTCGAGACGGCCATCTTCAAAACAGAAACGCATTCTTGTCAGGCTATTGATCGCATAGCGATAGCGCTCAATATCATGTAAATCCTGATGCCATAAATCAGGCGCGTTGCTGTACATGTTTTCGATTAGCCATTGCCATTTATCGGACTTTAACAAGGATACGATCTCTCGATTTTCAACACGTGCTCTTTCTAGATTCCACTGCGGTGAGATACCCGCATGGCACATCACGAACTCTGGGTGTTCTTGAAGCAAAGGCTGTTGTCTTAACCATTCGATTAGCAGTTCACGATCTTCAGCATCAAGAATCGCTTGAGTCTTATCTTTTGGTTTCGCTGGAAATAGTCCTAAGGACACCGCCAGAAGATGTAAGTCGTGGTTGCCTAATACAACCTTAGCTGCGTCACCAAGGTTACGAATAAAGCATAACGTCTCCAATGATTTAGGGCCTCGAGCAACTAAGTCTCCGGCGACCCATAAAGTATCTTGGTGTTTATCAAAGTTAATTTTTTCAAGTAGTCCTTGAAGTTCGTCGAAGCACCCTTGGATGTCTCCGACAATGTAATTCGGCACAATAATTTCCTGTAGATACGGATGTACGGCTAATTAAGAATATTAGGGATTGCGAGTCTGAATGGGTCAACTTCGGTAATAAAATCAATGCCCTTGTTATCGGTCATCACATAGTGACCTTGCATAACGCCAACAGGGGTTTCGATGACCGTACCACTTGTGTAGGTGTACTCGTCGTTGGCTTCAATCACGGGTTGTTGGCCAACTACACCATCACCCTCAATGGTGAGCTGCTTGCCGTTAGAGTCGGTAATTAACCAGCGGCGAGACATAAGTTGCACCGTTGTTTTACTTAGATTTTTGATGGTAATAATGTAGGCGAAGACATAACGATTCTTCGTTGGCTCAGATTGTTCTTCTATGTACTTAGAGTGAACCTGGCATTTGATACAAGGCGTAGATATATCCATATTCGCACCTTTTGTTGTTGATATACTTAATGTAATTAAAGTATTACATAAAAAAGGCTCCTAACCGAAGTGTAGGAGCCTTTTTTATTTATTTGTCAGCGTTATGACTGTCGTACAACCAGTTTGCCATGTCGACAAACTGCTCGAGCGTTAAGTTCTCAGGACGCATGCTTGGGTTGATACCTAGCTCTTCAAGCACTTCCTTATCGATTAAGCTCTTGTAGCAGTTACGAACTGTTTTACGACGTTGGTTAAAGCCTTCACGACAGACGCGATCTAGCCATTTCAGATCTTTTGCCGGATAAGGCAGCACTTCGTATGGCTGTAGGCGCACGACTGCTGAGTCTACTTTCGGTGGCGGAACGAAGGCCGTTGGTGGAACTTCTAACACAGGCGTTACTTTACAGTAGTATTGAGCCATTACAGTAAGACGACCGTAAGCTTTACTGCCAGGGCCAGCAGCTAGACGGTTAACCACTTCTTTTTGAAGCATAAAGTGCATGTCTTGCACGTCTTTATGGAATTCAAAAAGGTGGAACATCAATGGTGTAGAGATGTTATATGGCAAGTTACCAAAGATGCGTAGCTTATTGTTTGGCTTAACCAGTTCTTGGAAATCGAACTTCATCGCATCGCCTTCACGGATCGTTAGCTTGTCCGCAAGATCTGGATGGTTACGAAGACGTTCTGCAAGGTCTCTATCCAATTCGATAACAGTAAATTTATCGACAAGCTTACCCACAGGCTCAGTAATTGCGCCTAGACCAGGACCGATCTCTACCAAGTTTTGACCTGGTAGTGGGTTAATACTCGATACGATGCCATCAATAATGTATGGATCGTTAAGGAAGTTTTGACCAAAACGTTTACGCGCTTTGTGCCCTAAGTGGACATCATTTCTCATTGCTTTTTCTCTACTAATTCAATGGCGTGCGTGAGCGCTGTTCTAAAGCTCCCTGTATCGGCTTGGCCTTTCCCTGCCAAGTCTAAGGCGGTACCGTGGTCGACTGATGTGCGAATAAACGGTAAGCCAAGCGTGATGTTCACTGAGCGACCAAACCCTTTGTATTTCAATACCGGGAGTACTTGGTCGTGATACATACCTAAAACAGCATCTGCATCTTGCAAATATTTTTCATTAAAGATGGTGTCTGCTGGCAATGGGCCAACTAAATTGATGCCATCTTTTTGGCGAATTTTTTCTAGCGTCGGGGTGATAGTTTCAATCTCTTCACGCCCTAAACAACCATCTTCACCAGCATGTGGATTCAAGCCACACACATAGATAGTTGGTTTCTCAATAGCAAATTTTTCAACCAAGTCTTTATTTAGAATAGCAATAATTTGCTCTAATCTGTCTTCGGTCACAGCTTGAGATACATAAGCTAGTGGGATGTGCGTTGTTACTAGCGCAACACGCAGCCCTTCAGTTGCCAACATCATCACCACCAGTGGTGTATTGGACTTCTCTGCAAAGAACTCGGTATGGCCGCTAAAAGCAACGCCAGCTCGGTTAATTACACCCTTGTGAACGGGGCCGGTGACAATAGCATCAAATTCATCATTCATACAGCCAATTGCTGCGGTTTCTAAAGTATTTAATACGTAATGACCATTAGCCTCATTGAGTTGACCTGCAACTGCCGTTTCAGCAAGTGGAACGTGTTTCACTACCAGTGTGCCAGCGCGTTGCGGTTGCTTAGCTGCATTTGCATCGTAGTCCAGAAGATCGACTTCGATACCAAGAATTTTAGCTCGCTCGGATAGCAGTGTTTTATCAGCACAAACCACGAGTTGATGAGGCCAACTTTCTTGAGATAGAGCCAAAGTTAAATCTGGGCCTATCCCTGCTGGTTCACCTGCGGTTATGACAATACGTTTAGTTGTTGTCATCTTGGTCGTCCTCAACCATCTCAACGAAGGCACTTGCTCTTACTTCTTGTAGCCAAGCACCAGCTTCTTCGTTGAATTTACGGTTAAATAGAATTTGGTAAGCTTTGTTTTTCAAAGCTGAATCGGTACGGTCGACTTCGCGACGGTCTAGTACTTCAACAATGTGCCAACCGTGTACGGTTTTGAATGGCGCACTGATTTTGCCTTCTGGTAGCGTTTCTACTTGGTGTTTGAATTCTGGTACATACAAATCTGGTGTTTGGTAGCCTAGCTCACCATCTTGTACTGCAGAACCTGGATCTTGGCTGTATTGCTGTGCAAGGTCGCCAAAGCTCGCTTCACCTGTGTTTACGCGGCGCGTGATCTCTTCAAGTTGTTCTTTCGCGCCATCGTCACTCAAGATTACGGTTGGCTTAATCAAGATATGACGAGCATTCACTTCCGTTACTGCTACGGTTTCTAAGCCTTTCACATCTTCAATTTTTAGAATGTGGAAACCTACACCGCTACGGAAAGGACCGATGATGCTGCCTTTATTTTGCATTTTGATCTGGTCAGCAAAAATGGTTGGCATCTCTTCTTTACGCATCCAACCCCAATCACCACCTTGCAGCGCTTTAGGACCCTTAGAGTAAGTATATGCCATGGTGCTGAAATCTTTGCCTGAGTTCAGTTCTTCAACCAGTTCAGTAGCTTGAGCTTCTAACTCTTCTTTGGTTTGGTCATAATTAAAGCGCAGTTGAATGTGTCCAATCTTGTATTGAACGGTTGCGTTAGTCTCTTGCGCTAAGATATCCGCTAGGTTATCGACCTCTGCAGGAAGGATGTTAATACGACGGCGAACTAGAGCATTGCGAGCCTCACTTGCCGCAATTTCTTTTCTTACTTGCTCTCGAAATGCATTGTAGCTAAGGCCTTCTTCAGCAACCGATGCGGTAAGTTGTTCTACCGTTTGGTTGTTGTCTTTAGCGATACCTTCAATTGCTTGATCAAGTCGAGCATCATCAATACGAACACCGATACGTTCTGCTTCTTGAGTTTGAATAGTATCGATGATCAGTTTTTCTAGTACTTGCTCATTGAGCACATCTTGCGATGGCAATGTTTGCCCGCTTTTCTTAGCGTTTGCGCGCAGCGTCTTCATCGAGGCATCGATGTCGCTTTGTAAGATAACGCCTTCGTTAACGATAACTTTTACGCTGTCTAGCTCGACTGGCGCTGCAAAGCTTGTTGATAAAGTACAAGTCGCTGCGATAGCAATTAATGTGCGTTTCCACAATGTCATGTGTAATCCTTTAAATTTACTGATTTCTTATCAGTAAAGAAAATTAGTTGTTTAAGAAGAATGGGCGACCGTAGCTCAATGAGTTATCAGAACTGCTATCCCCAACAGCGCCTGAATCAGAGCCTAAGTTAGTACCAAAGCCGATAATACCGAAATTCACACCAAAGTTATTTTCATATTCAGGCGTGACATTTGGATCACTAATGTTATTTGTCAGCTGGTTACTATACGTAAAGCCGATGTACCAACAATCCGATCTATAGTTTAAACGAGCTAACCACTCTAGATCTTCTTGTGTGGTTAAGTCATAGAAATATTGAGCACTGGTGCTCCATTTCGGTGAAATTTGGTAGGAACCAAGTAAACCCGCTTGCGAAATACCATCTCTTGTTATGGATGATACGTCAAAATCTACAGTTTCATTTATGTATTCTTCTGTAACATAGCGATAGTTGGTTTGTATGTAACCACCAGCAAAGCGGTATTCAAGTGTACTATTCGCTAATTGCATCGAAGATGAGTCAATATCGTATTGCACGCCACCATGGTAGAACAGGTAGTCATCATAGTTGAAGTCCATTTCTATAGCCCAAGACGAATAATTAGTTTTGTTATCAGAGTCGTCGTTGTCTAAAGTCTGTTTTGTATCTTTATCGATATAAAAAATCTGACCAAAAGAAATATTCAAACGCTCTTTATACTCATCATCGAAGAAACGAGACGATGCACCATAACTAATTTGATTCGCAGATGCGATACGGTCTACACCACTGTATTTACGGCTTCTAAATAGGCCGTAGTAATCGGTTTGTAACAGCGTAGTATCATAAAGACCAATATCGCTTTGATCTTCTTCTGGCACGTAAAGATACTGGACTTGCGGTTCGAGTGTTTGAGTGTAATTGCCCACAATTTTTGTATCACGTTCAAGAACGATACCTGCGTGGCTTCTAAACTCTGGAATAACTCGACTTACTGATTCTTCCAAGCCTTCATAATCAGAGCCTGCGCCGGTATCAACGCCATCAAGGTCTTGTTGATAGTAAGTACCAAGTAGTCGAGCTTCTGTTGTCCAAGTACCCCAAGTGTTACCTACTGGGATTGTAATACCAGGTTCAACGTGAACACGAGTGGCTGATGGTTTGCCTGATGCGTCGGTATCGAACATTGATATATGACTGATTAAGTCAAAATCTAGGTAATCCATTACCTCTGGAGCATAGTAATTGTACTCGAGTTGTGGCATTAGACGATAAGGCAAGTTATTGCTGGTGGTAAGAACTTGGAAGTCTCGAACAAGTACAGACGCATCCCAATTTTGAGAACGGTATGTTGCTTGCCCTTCTTGAAGCAGTTGTCCATCTTCACGGTTACCGATATTTGAGCTCATGTCCGAAAAGTAGTCAATATCACTGACTTTAGAGTAATCAATTTCGAATAACCAAGATTGTTGGAATATTCCTGAATGTTCTAGTTGGAAACCCCAACGATCGCCTAGATCAGTGTACTTTTGATCGTCTGGTAAATATTCAGACTCGATACTACCGGAACCAAAATCGCTTAAATATCTGAATTTACTGTTGAGTTGAGTGCCACGCTCTTGCATGTACTTGAAGGTAGTTTCCAAATCGTAGTCTGGTGCTAAGTTCCAATAAACAGGAATTTCAGCTTCAAAACCATCGCTTGAACCATACGAAACTGTTGGGTACAAGAAACCGGTTTTACGTGTATCACCCACCGGTACTGTTAAGTAAGGTAAGTAAAAGACGGGAACACTTTGGATTTCAAAACGTGGATTATAAAAAGTGGCTTGTTCTTCGTCTTGGTCGACACTGATGCTCGATGCTCTTAGACGCCAAGCATTATCGCCAATCGGGCAAGAGGTAATGGAGCCATCTTCAATCTCATAAACCGCTTTACCTGTTTTTGCTATATAAACAGCATCTCCGCGACCGGGCTCGCAAAGGAATTCGTAATCGGTGTTCTCAAGCGTCATTTCATCTGTAGTCAGATTATTGGTCGCTCTGTCTGAGATAGATTTGATTTGACCATCACTAAAGTTTACGTTGCCTTCGGCTACAACGATATTTTCTTGTTGGTGCAGGGTTACGTTATCTGCAAGGATGGTCTTATTTCCTTGCGTAACGACTACGTCACCTGAGTATATTGCCTTGTCACCATTGATAGCTTCTAAGCGATCTGACTCAACATGAGCGGGTAGCTGTGTCTCGTTTTCTGCAGCGGGCTCGATCAAGCATTGATCTATAGAGGGCATTTCCTGCACACTACTATCGGTGATTGTTTCAGCTTGAGTTGTCGACACGTATAACGCCGTACTTATAGACGCGGCTAACAAGGTGCGGGAAAAAGATTGCATGAAGTTGAACTATCCTGTGTCACTAGATGAAGGGTTGATCTAGTATCAATCCAATTAATAAAGCATTTTCCTTATGATAAAGGAAATAATAGCATTCAGCATCATCAGACAGCATTACTCAGATAAAATTCATAGATAGAGAACACATAATGCAAATATTTGGCAAAATTTTGGGCGCGTTTTTTGGCTTTTTATTTGGAGGGCCACTCGGTTTAGTTTTTGGTCTGTTTTTAGGACACCAATTCGATAAAGCTCGCGGATTGAACCAATCAGGCTTCAATAGCTCTGGTTTTGGTCGAGGTCCAAGCCAAGCAGAAAGACAGAACGAGTTTTTTAAATCCGCTTTTGCGGTTATGGGGCACGTTGCTAAAGCGAAAGGGCAGGTAACGCCAGAAGAGATTCAACTCGCTTCTACCATGATGGAGCGTATGAACCTGCATGGCGAACAGCGTAAAGCAGCGCAAGATGCATTCCGTGACGGCAAAGAGAGCGACTTCCCTCTGAACGACGTACTTGAGCGAGTTAAAATCTCATCGGGTGGTCGTTTTGATCTTCTGCAGTTCTTTCTAGAGCTTCAGGTATCTGCCGCATTTGCGGATGGAAGTTTGCACCCGAGTGAACGTCAAGTTCTGCATAAAATAGCGCAAGGGCTTGGGTTTTCGGCAGCACAACTAGAACGCCGCTTGCAGATGCAAGAAGCTGCGTTCCGTTTCCAACAGCAAGGTGGAAGCTTTGGTGGCCATCAGGGGCATGGGCAATCATCAGGTTGGCAACAGGCTTCGCAACAGAACCAACTTGGCGACGCATATAAGGTTCTTGGTGTGAGTGAAAGTGCTGACGGTAAAGAGGTGAAGAAAGCCTACCGCAAGCTGATGAATGAACATCACCCAGATAAACTGATGGCGAAGGGCTTACCGCCTGAGATGATGAATGTTGCGAAAGAGAAATCGCAAGAAATTCAGAATGCTTATGACCTGATAAAGAAAGTAAAAGGTTTTAAGTAATTGAACACTAAACTGAGTAATAACAAAGTTACTCGGTTTTTTATTAAAGGGAATTATATGACGGTAACGTATCAGGATGTTCTAGAGTTTTGGTTCGATGAGTTGACGCCTAAAGATTGGTTTACTGGCGGCGCCGAGATTGACACTTTGATAGAGTCTCGATTTTCTGAATTGCATAAAGCAGCCATTCAAGGCGAGCTATTTGAGTGGCGCCAAACTGCGCAAGGACGATTGGCTGAGATTATCGTACTTGATCAGTTTTCTCGAAATATTGGTAGAAAAAGTCCGACAGCATTTTCTGCTGATCCGATGGCGTTGGCTCTAGCCCAAGAGGCGGTAGCGGGTGGTTTTGATCACCAGCTTAACGAGCAACAGAAAAGCTTCCTGTATATGCCTTATATGCACAGTGAATCTTTGTTAGTCCATGAACAAGCCGTGGAACTCTTTTCTCAAACGGGATTAGAGCATAATCTGGACTTTGAGTTTAAGCACAAGGTTATCATTGAGCGATTTGGTCGCTATCCGCACCGTAATGAGGTGTTAGGGCGAGCTTCGACTCCCGAAGAGATTGAGTTCTTGCAGCAACCGAGCTCAAGCTTTTAATTGTAGAAATACGGTCAAAGAATTGAGAAGAGGCTAGAGGTTAATAAAAACCTCTAGCCTCTTTTTTACTTTAGTGATCAACTTTAGCCTTAGAGCTAGTTTGCTTGGTTGAGCGACCAATCGTATTCATAACTGATGTTTTGAGTATTGGTTACTGCTTCAATTCGATATTGTTCTAAGTGCTGAATAAGCTGTTTCTTCGTACCAAAATCCACAGCAAACCATTCGTAAATCGATGATAGTTGAAGCTTATTGTTTGTAACCATCACGCCTTTGTCACTGCTTACAAACTCAGTTGCAGCTTGCTCTAGCAAGGCTTCAGTATTTTTAGAGGTAAAAGCGTCAGGTTGTAAGTTAGGGCAACCTAGGCTGGCACAGTTCACTGCATAATGCGTGCGGGGATCTTGCCAAATTGGTCTTAGGATTCGGTGTTCAATGTCATTGAGTGTCAGTGATTTCCCATTAACGACTACCACATCATCTCCCCACGGACCGAAACTAAATAGTCCGCCAAGTTTAGTTATGGATTTGATCGGGTAGGCATCAAGAATCAAATCGACAGTCACGGCGTTATATAGATTAACCCAGTAGGCATACTGCTCCGCTTTTGAATAGTTGAGCGGATTCACCTGTTCGAGTTGCTTGATGTATTGTTTAAGCTTTGTTTTATCGGCAGTGTTCACCGCTTTATAGCTAACTAACGTATTTTGTCCCTGTTTAACCAAGTAGCTATCGAGGAATTGCTGCCAATCTTGATGAGATACCTGTTCTAGGTTGGTTTCGTCGCTTTGGTTCCAGTATGGCCAAAGATCGGACTTAGGCGCAGACCAAGCTAAGGTTGAGAAAAGTAGGCTGACAATAAAAAGTAGTTGTTTCATGGCATTCTCCTGATGACTGACTACTAAGACCTTAAGGCTTACCATTTTCTTTCATTGCTCTTCATTTAAATAAACATATGAAGTTAAGTTAAAAGCTTAGCCAAATAAAAAAGGTTGGCACTTGGCCAACCTTTAGATTTATTCAGAAACGTCTCATTATTTTAGGAAGCTAGGAATCTTAGCTTCAAACTCTGAGATCTTATCGGCATGTTGAAGTGTAAGGCCGATATTATCTAAACCATTCAGTAAGCAGTGACGACGGAACTCATCAATTTCAAACGAGTACTCTTTGCCGTTCGCGCTGACTTTCATTGCTTCTAGATCAACCGTAATTTCTGCACCTTCATTCGCTTCAACGAATTGGAATAGCTCATCCACTTCTTGCTCAGTCAATCGAACTGGCACCATTTGGTTGTTGATCGAGTTACCGTAGAAAATGTCGGCAAAGCTTGGTGCGATCATTACTTGGATACCGTAATCGGCAAGCGCCCACGGTGCGTGTTCACGAGATGAACCACAACCGAAGTTTTCACGAGCTAAAAGAATTGAAGCGCCTTGGTAGCGAGCTTCGTTCATTACAAAATCAGGGTTTGGCTGTTGGCCTGCATCGTCTAGGAAGCGCCAATCGTGGAACAAGTGCTTACCAAAACCGATGCGGTTTACTTTCTGTAGAAACTGCTTTGGAATGATCGCATCAGTATCGATGTTGGCCGTATCTAGAGGAACGACTAATCCGGTGTGTTGTTGAAAACCTGACATGTTAAATCCTCTAATTAAAGTTCACGAATATCGACAAAGTGACCAGCGATAGCCGCTGCGGCTGCCATTGCTGGGCTAACTAGGTGCGTACGACCATCACGGCCTTGGCGACCTTCAAAGTTACGGTTTGATGTAGAAGCACAGCGCTCTTGTGGACCTAGACGGTCGTTGTTCATCGCAAGACACATAGAGCAACCCGGTAAACGCCATTCAAAGCCTGCTTCGATGAAGATCTTATCTAGGCCTTCAGCCTCAGCTTGTGCTTTAACTTGCTCTGAACCCGGAACGATAAGCGCTTGAACATGTTTCGCTACTTGACGGCCTTTCGCTACCGCTGCTGCTGCACGCATGTCTTCGATACGAGAGTTAGTACAAGAACCCACGAACACTTTATCTACGTTGTAATCAGATAGAGATTTACCGGCTTCAAGACCCATGTAAGCCAGCGCTTTTTCAGCTGATGCTTTTTCTACAGGGTCTGCGAAGCTTTCTGGTGCAGGGATTGGTGTGTCTACTGAGATAACCTGACCTGGGTTGGTACCCCAAGTGACTTGTGGTTTGATGTCTGCCGCTTCTAATGTAACAACTGCATCGAATTCTGCATCAGCATCGGTTTTTAACGTATCCCAGTATTCGATTGCTGCTTCTAGGTCTTCGCCTTCTGGAGAGAACTTACGACCTTTGATGTACTCGTATGTCGTTGCATCTGGAGCGATTAAGCCTGCTTTAGCGCCAAGCTCGATTGCCATGTTACATACTGTCATACGACCTTCCATCGTAAGGTCGGTAATTGCCTCACCACAGAATTCAACTACGTAGCCAGTACCGCCAGCAGCCGTTGTTTTACCGATGATCGCTAGCACGATGTCTTTTGCAGTGATGCCAGGAGTAACCTTGCCTTTTACTTCGATCTTCATGGTTTTAGCGCGAGCTTGTTTTAGCGTTTGCGTAGCTAGAACGTGTTCCACTTCTGAAGTACCGATACCAAATGCTAGAGAACCAAATGCACCGTGTGTAGCCGTGTGCGAGTCACCACATACGATGGTCATGCCCGGTAGCGTAATACCTAGCTCAGGACCCATTACGTGCACAATACCTTGGTATTTGTGGTTTAGATCGTAAAGCGTGACACCAAACTCTTCACAGTTCTTCGATAGCGTTTCCATTTGGATACGAGCCATCTCACCAGAAGCGTTGATGTCTTTAGTTTGTGTCGATACGTTGTGATCCATGGTCGCAAAAGTTTTGCCTACTTGGCGAACTTTGCGGCCTTTCTCACGCAAGCCATCAAATGCTTGAGGTGACGTTACTTCGTGAACTAAGTGACGATCGATATAAAGAATTGGTGTTTCGCCCTTCGCTGCAACCGCAACGTGAGCGTCATAAACTTTTTCGTATAAGGTTTTTGCGTGCTGGTTTGTCGACATAGCTTTTCTTCCTTGGGAGCATCAGTCCCAGTGTTTGTTTCGAGCCAAGTCATGCGGTTTACGCTGACTTGGCTTGATATTATTCTTATGTACTTGCTTCTAATCGGAGCCTTTAGCTTATGAAGCTAAGATGTACTCAGCGATCTTGTCACCCATTTCAGAGGTAGTCAGCGCTTGGTTTTTGCCAGCAAGGTCTGCCGTTAGCTCGCCTGCAGAAAGTGCTTTAGAAACCGCTGCTTCGATGTCTTGTGCTGCCGCTTCTTCGCCTAGGCTGTAACGAAGCATTAGGGCTGCAGAAAGGATTTGCGCGACTGGGTTTGCGATGTTCTTACCTGCGATATCTGGTGCGCTGCCACCTGCTGGTTCGTATAGGCCGAAGTTGCTTTCATTTAAACTTGCAGAAGGAAGCATACCCATAGAGCCAGTGATCATTGCGCACTCATCAGAGATGATGTCACCAAAGATGTTTGAACATAGCATTACGTCAAACTGAGATGGGTCTTTGATTAGCTGCATGGTCGCGTTGTCGATGTACATGTGGTTTAGCGTTACATCTGGGTAATCTTTTGCGATCTCTTCAACGACTTCACGCCATAGGATAGAGCTCTGTAGAACGTTCGCTTTATCGATTGAGTAAACGTTTTTGTTACGTAGGCGTGCCGATTCAAACGCAATCTTTGCAATACGTTCGATTTCGTAGCGGTGGTAAACCTCTGTATCAAAAGCTTTTTCAGTTGCGCCTTCGCCTTCACGGCCTTTAGGTTGGCCGAAGTAGATACCGCCTGTTAGCTCACGGACTACCACGATGTCGAAACCGTTACCTGAGATGTCAGCACGTAAAGGAGAGAAAGACTCTAGACCTTTATGGATTTGAGCTGGACGTAGGTTACAGAACAGTTGGAAGTGTTTACGGAGAGGAAGTAGGGCACCACGCTCTGGTTGGTCGTTCGGTGGAAGGTGTTCCCATTTAGGACCGCCAACAGAACCAAAAAGTACTGCGTCAGATTCTTCACAGCCAGTGACTGTTGCTTCTGGAAGTGGACAGCCGTGGTTATCAATTGCAATACCACCAACATCATACTCTTCGCGAGAAAAGCTAATCGCGTGCTTCTTTTCGATCGCGTCTAGCACTTTATGCGCTTGTTGCATTACTTCTGGGCCAATGCCATCACCAGGTAGTACGGCAATTTTGTATGATTTATCAGTCATGTTAATCCTTTAATTCTTTGTTACTGAGCTATTTAGCTCGTTTTAAATTTTGTCCCTAAAGCCAATAACATCGGCTCTAGGGCTCTGTTATTGGGTGTTTAAACTGTTGCGATTCTTTGCTGTTTCATTTCAGCAATGGTGTCTGCGCGTTGAATGCTATTAATAACGTGCAGTAGCGCCTGACCAGAGGCCTCAACGATATCCGTTGAAACGCCCGTACCGTGGTACTTACGGCCTTTATAGTTAGCAATAATATCAGCTTGGCCTAAGCCATCTTCGCCTTCACCTTTCGCGGTAAGGTCGAATTTATCCAATGCAATTTCGTAACCCGTTAAGCGGTAGATACATTGGTATAAAGCATCAACAGGTCCGTTACCGACAGCCGCTTCGCATTTCTCTTCATCACCACATTGCAGCTTGATGCTAGTGGTAGACATAACACTACCAGATTGTACGCTTAGGTAGTTAAGTTTATAGAAGTCATCTTCGTCACGTAGATTTGCGAAGTGCATTAGTGCTTCTAGGTCGTAATCGAATACTTGGCCTTTACGGTCAGCCAGTTTCAAAAAGTCTTCGTACAATGAATCTAGGTTGTACTCATTGTCTTTGTAGCCCATTGCGTCCATGTGGCTCTTAACGGCTGCACGACCACTGCGGCTTGTTAGGTTCAATGCTTTGTTTTTCAAGCCAATAGACTCAGGTGTCATGATCTCGTAAGTGTTCTTGTTCTTTAGCATGCCATCTTGGTGGATACCTGAAGAGTGGCTGAATGCGTTAGCACCAACGATTGCTTTGTTGTCTTGAATCGGCATGTGGCAAAGCTGGCTCACCAATTTACTGGTACGGTGGATCTCTTGGTGATCTAGGCCGGTATGAACACCTAATAACTCTTGACGAGTCTTGATGATCATTGCGATCTCTTCTAGAGAACAGTTACCCGCGCGTTCACCAATGCCGTTAATGGTACCTTCAACTTGGCGAGCACCTGCTTGTACCGCTGCGATTGAGTTAGCAACCGACATACCCAAGTCATCGTGACAGTGAACAGAGATGATTGCTTGGTCGATGTTTGGAACGCGATCAAATAGCGTTTTGATAATGCCACCAAACTCGTTAGGTACTGTGTAGCCCACTGTGTCTGGAATGTTGATGGTTTTCGCGCCCGCGTTGATTGCCGCTTCAACCATACGACATAGGTTATCGATAGGCGTACGACCTGCATCTTCACAAGAGAACTCAACATCGTCTGTGTAGTTGCGCGCATGCTTTACCGCTTTTACTGCCATATCGACAACATCGTCGTAGCTACGGCGTAATTTATCTTGCACGTGAACCGTTGATGTAGAAATGAAGGTGTGAATACGGAACTGCTCAGCGACTTTTAACGCTTCTGCAGCGGCATCGATATCCTTCGCTACAGCACGAGAAAGTGCACAGATTCGGCTGTCTTTAATATTTTTTGCGATGGTTTGTACTGACTCAAAGTCGCCTGGTGATGACACCGGAAAGCCCGCTTCAATAACATCTACACCCAGTCGTTCAAGTGCATAAGCGATCTGTAATTTCTCTTTTACCGTTAAGCTTGCAGCCAACGCTTGCTCGCCATCACGTAAGGTCGTGTCAAAAATTATCACTTGATCGTTCATGGGTGCTTCCTTATATCGATAATGAATCGATTGCTATCCAAATTATTATTAAGAATGATGTTCTTTTAAAAGTGCCAGTTACAAAAAAACCCGCTCAGCGCGGGTTTTAATATTTGTGTAGTTCTTGACCCACAACTTACCCGCGCGATTGGTTCACGATAAGGAGAAGTTTCAGCAGTCGAGAAGAAGAAAAAATCATTACACAAATATCCGTAAATAAACTGTTAACACCATATTTACCGCAATTTATTCTGAGCGTCAAACAAGAAAATCCAATATCAGCGTGCTTTGGCGGTGTTTTTTTTTGGTTTGTGCTGCTTGCGTGTTGTTTGCTGGTGTTATCAGCTGATTGAGTGTTTTGTACTGGGCGGTTAGTTTATCGTTTGGCTGATGTGTAGGTTAAAACTTTGTAGTAAATCTTTTTGATGGAACGATTCACCAATAAAATTAAAAGGGTGGCTAAATTAATTAATCATTTGATTAAATAGTGAGTAATTAATCTTCTACAACCATGTCGATTTATCCCTATAATTAATCGTGTGATTAATTATAGGGATAGGTCTCAGTGATGGCAGCGCGTAAAGCAGGGCGACCTCAACAGAATCTAGATGTACGGCAGTTACTCATTGAGCACGCTCGAGATCTGTTCGTGGTTCAACCGTACGACAAGGTATCGACTCGCTTAGTTGCTGAGCGAGCGGGTGTGAATATTGCGATGATTCGCTATTACTTTGGCAGTAAAGCCGGATTGTTTGAGGCGATGCTGCGTGAAACATTACGCCCTATGCAATTACAAATGCAGAGACTCGTTGATGAAAGCAGTCATGAGAACTTTCTTGATTTAATGCGGACTTACTACAAAGAGATGGTCAAAGTGCCGAAGTTTCCTCGCTTGATAGCCCAAGTGATGAATATGCCTCCCTCTGAAGTGCAAAGAGAGTTGCTCGAAAAGGTTTTCCTCGATGTTGCAAAGCCAGCCCAAGATGTCATTTTTGAAAAGTTGGTTGAACAAGGCATCTTAAAACAGAACATGGATCCAAAATTGTGCCGTATTTCGTATGTAAGCTTGATGGTGTTTCCTTTCATCGCTCCGCCGCCTTTATTGGCAATTCATGGGATTGAGATTAATGAAGAATTTCTTAATCGTTTAATCGAACACAACATTCAATTGATGGCTGAAGGCTTTATTAACGCACCGAGCCCTTCTTCCGTGCAGGACCAAAGATAATGAAAATAAATAAAAAACTACTCTTCTTTCCAGCACTTGCGGTTGGTGTTATTGGCCTTGTCGCCGCGATTAACTTGAAGCCGGATCTTCCAACCAAACCTGCGGGTGATAGGGCTCGTTTAGTTGATACTGTGAGCCTAGAACAACAACTGATAGCGCCGTTAGCGGTCGGCTTTGGCAAAGTGGTGCCTAAAGTTGAATGGAAAGCGATTGCTGAGGTGACAGGACAGATCGTGTATCGACATCCAGATCTTGAAAAAGGCCAGGTGATCCCTGCAGGAACGGTCGTGCTCAAGGTTGATCCATTGGATTACGAATTGAAACTGATACAAGCAGAGGCGGATCTAAAATCAAGCCAAACCTCATTAGCGAAATTGAATCAAGAAGAAGACAACCTTAATAAGACTCTTAAGATCGAAAAGAATCGTTTGGTGATCAGCAATAAAGAGCTACAACGTAAACAGGATCTGCGTAAGAAAGGGCTCACCTCTCAATCGGATGTCGACCTGCAACAACAAAGCGCATTGTCTCAGCAGAAGTTGGTATTAGATATCGCGAACCAAATCGCGTTGATGCCAGATGAAAAGCGTGTTGCGGAAGCGGTGATTAAGGTCAACGTGTCTAAGGTAAAAGAGGCGCAGCGCTCTCTCGATAAGACCACCATCACTTTGCCAAGAGCGATGCGAATTGCTCAGGTTGATATCGAACAAAATCAAGTAGTTAACCTTCAGCAGGAGATGTTTATTGCTCACGGGATTAATGTCATGGAAGTGGAGGCGCAACTTTCTATTCACGATATGCAAACTTTAGCCTCCAGCTTTAACCAGTTCCCTCGTGATGCTGCAGGAATCCCTAATCCTTATGAAGCGCCAATCAAAGCAAGCATTCAACTTAACAGTGGCAACCTTAACCTCAGTTGGCCTGCGAAGGTGGCAAGAATCAGTGAAACGGTTGATGAAAACCAAGCGACGGCGGGGATTATTCTCGAGATCGCTCAAGATTACTCGCAATTGCAACCAGACAGCGCAACGCCTTTGGTTAACGGTATGTTTGTCAAAGCCGAGATTGAGGGTGTCGCCAATCTAAGTTGGGTGGTTCCAGAGCGAGCACTGCATGGTGATAAGGTTTACCTGATGGATGACAACCAGCGTTTGCAAGTGGTCAATGTTGAAGTGCTTTATCGCAGAGACAATCAAGTGGTTGTGAGTGGAGAGCTACAAACTGGAGATAAACTGGTTCTCAATGATGTCCTGCCAGCAATAGAAGGCATGTTACTGAGAGAGTCCAACTCTGAAGAGGCTGAGCTTGAATCAGATACTCAGGAGAGTGCGTCATGATCAAGTTTTTCTCTCGGCACCCAACAGCAGCAAACTTGTTGATGCTTGGGTTGTTGATCTTGGGTATAAGCTCACTATCAACCATCAAACGTGAAACCTTCCCCGCTTACGATCCGCCTTACATTATGGCTGCGATTGTTTATCCCGGCGCCTCTCCAAAAGAAGTGGAAGAGAGCTTGTGTGTGCGAATGGAAGATGCAGTAGACGGCTTAGCCAACATTGAAGAAACTCAGTGTGAAGCCATCGAAGGCAGCGCTCGTTTAATTCTAAAGTTAAATGAAAAAGCGGACATCGGCCGAATGCTGGTGGATGTCCAAACCCAGATCAACTCGATCAATGATTTCCCAACTGAGATTGAATCGCCTGTTGTTCAAGAGCTAGATTGGAATGAACCGGTTGTCGATATCGCTATAACAGCCGAAACGTCGTGGCCAGAACTTAAGGCCTACGCGGAAGATCTTAAGCGCACCATGAAGCTTGATTACGATGTATCTTTGGTCGAGGTTAGCGGCTTCTCGGATCATCAATATCGAGTGGAACTGGATACCCAAGCTATTCGTCAGTTGGGTTTGAGTGTCGGTGATATCGCGGATCAAATTGGTCGACAGAATGTAAAACTGCCGAGTGGTAACGTTGAAACACCAGACAAAAACTTTCTGATTCGTTTCGACGAGAGACGAGTTACGCCTGTTGAGCTGGAAAGCATCGTGGTTGGATCTGCGCCTAATGGCTCGGTGATTCGTTTGAGAGACATAGCCAAAATAACCGACCGCTTTGAACTTGATGAGCAAAAGGTGCTATTTGATGGCAAGCCTTCAGCGCTGCTTAAGATCAGTAAGAACAAAGAAGACGATGCGCTGCGAATCAAAGAGAACGTAACACGATTCGTTGAAGATCAAAGCGCGATTGCTCCTGATGGCGTGACACTACAAATGACCAACGATCTCTCATCTGTACTTTGGGATCGTCTAACCATGATGGTGAGCAATGGCTGGCAAGGTATTGTTCTGGTGTTCGCCACCATGTGGCTGTTCTTCAGCTTACGTTATTCATTTTGGGTGGCGGCAGGGTTGCCAGTGGCCTTCCTTGGTGGCTTGTTCTTAATGGCCAACCTTGGTTTGTCGATCAACATTATGTCGCTGGTCGGGTTGTTAATGGCAATCGGTATTATGATGGATGACGCCATCGTGATCGCCGAATCGATAGCCTCCCACTTAGATAGGGGACAAAGCGTCGATGATGCGGTGTACAACGGCGTTAAGAAAGTGCTTCCCGGAGTGCTGTCTTCTTTCTTAACCACGGTGTGTATTTTCGGTAGCTTACTGTTTCTTGATGGCGAGATGGGCGCGGTGCTTAAGGCCGTTCCTCAAGTATTGATTTTGGTGCTGTCGTTGAGCTTGATTGAAGCCTTCCTGATTCTACCTAATCACTTATCTCATTCATTACATAAAGAAAAAAATGATAAGCCAGCGTTGCGCTTTAAAGTGGTGTTGCTTGAGAAGTTTGAGAACTTCCGTAATACCACTTTGATGAACATGGTTGAGAAAGTCGTGACCTTCCGCTACGCCTTTATGGGCGGAGTGATTACGCTGTTGCTGCTTTCAGTCGCCTTGATTGCTGGTGGTGTTGTTAAGTTTCAACCTTTCCCAGAGCTGGATGGTGATATTGCTGAGGCGCGTATTATTCTTCCGCCGGGCGCATCACTGTCTCAAACCGAGAAAGTGGTCGACAAAATTGTCGCGTCTGCTGAGCGTTTGAACAAGCAATGGAGCGAAGAGGTTGAAGAAGGCAATACACTGGTCGAGCACATAACTAGCCAATTCAATGCTAACGCCGATGCCAATGAATCCGGCCCGCACTTAGCCACAGTGCGCTTAGACTTACGCGGAGCTGAGAGCCGTAACACGGTTATTGATGACTTTATTGATGCATGGCGAGAAGACATCGGTGACTTGGCTGATCCTATCTCGTTAGTTTTCAAGCAACCGACCATGGGACCGGGCGGCCGTGCGATTGAGATTCGTGCTAAGCATGATGACCTGAGCGCATTGAAATCGGCTTCTTTGGATATTCAGGAATACCTTAATCAGTTTGATGGCGTGCACGGCGTGCTGGATGATATGCGCATGGGTAAAGAAGAGATTTTGGTTAAGCTGCGCCCTGGAGCCGAAACCTACAATGTGAATGGGCAGATGATTGCGTCTCAGTTACGAGCGGCTTTCTTTGGGCAAACGGCGGATGAGATTCAAATCGGCGTTGAAAATATCTCGATTGAAGTGCGTCTTGATAAGGAACAAGCGGGCGACATACAGCAGCTAGCTAACTTCCCAATCATTACCGCAGATGGCAGTCAGATCCCGCTAGCAACGTTGGCGACATTAGATTTCCAGCGTAACTACGTGCGAATTCAGCGTATTGATGGGCTGAGAACCATCAGTATTTTTGGTGATATTGATAATAAGAAAGCGAGTTCATCCGCGATTTTGGCTCAGTTCCAAAAAGATGAAGCCGCCAAACTTATTCAGAAGTACCCGGGTTTACGCTTTGATTTCGAAGGGGAGGCCAAGGATGCAGCCAAGACTGGCGCTTCGATGGGCAAAGGATTCTTGCTCGGCTTATTCGGCGTGTTTGCGATTCTTAGCTATCAGTTCAGAAGCTATTTAGAGCCTGTGGTCGTGATGTTAGCGATTCCACTCGCTTTTATTGGGGTGGTCGTGGGTCACTGGATACTTGGCCATTCTTTGAGTATGCCAAGCATGATGGGCTTTGTGTCGCTTGCCGGAATTGTGGTTAATGATTCCATCTTGTTGGTGCAGTACATTCGTCACCATGTCGATGAGGGAGATAGCGTGCATGACTCGGTGGTGAAAGCCAGTCGCGAGCGTTTCCGAGCGGTATTCTTGACCTCAATGACGACTGCGGCAGGTTTGCTACCGCTGTTGACGGAAACCAGCTTACAGGCTCAGGTTATCCAGCCATTGGTTATTTCGATCGTATTCGGCATATTTGCCTCGACCTTACTGGTGCTGTTTATGACCCCTGCTGCTTACGCGATATTGGCGGATTTCGGTTTGGTTAAAAAGCACGAGCCATTAGCCCTATAGCCTTTAGCGCTATTATCATTTGCGAGTACTACTATTATTAGCGAACGCTATAACCATTAACACGATAGAAGTAGCGTTTGCTTACTTATACTAAGAAGTAAAAACATAGAAGAATAAAGCGGCCTTGGGTCGCTTTATTTTTATCGGTTGCATCTATCGCCATCCTGACTTGATCCATTGACCTGTCTATCAAGCATGGGAAATTTCATTTTAGTTCATTCAAAACGTCACTTAACTGTCATTTGTTGGGCATAACTTGAGCCTTAACTGAATAAGGATTGTTAAGGAGATCGTATGCGTACTATCGAACCTATTGTCCGCTGGGATGTGGCATTTTCTGTTTTCTGTTTAAACAACCGCTATGGCGGGCAACATGCAACGCTCAGTAAAGCGGTGTCTCATACTGGAGATGGACACCTTTATGTTTTGATTGCCTTGATTGCACTGCTGGTCGATAGCAACACCGGTCGAGACTTTCTTTTGGTGGGCTTAACCGCCTTCGCAATCGAACTGCCTATTTACTGGTTTGCTAAAAATACCCTCAAGCGCCGTCGACCAGCTGAATTCTCTTCACTACTTCACTCTCATATTGTGCCATCCGATAAATACAGTCTGCCTTCAGGGCATTCCGCTGCTGCTTTTGTTATGGCGACCCTAATCGGGCATTTCTATCCGAGCTTGTACCTCTTTAGCTTGGTGTGGGCAACTGCGATTGCAGGCTCTCGAATCCTGCTCGGTGTGCACTTTTTAACGGACGTACTGATTGGCGCAGCTTTGGGCATCGCTTGTACCAGCCTAGCTATCAGCTTCATCCTGTAATTATTTTGTTGGCAACCACTGCCGAGCTTAAGTGGTAAATTTAAAGGAACATGCATGAAAATTTTATATGGCGTACAAGGCACAGGAAATGGGCACATCGCTCGAGCGAGAGCAATGGCCGTCGCTTTTCGTCAGCAAAATATTGATGTCGATTTTCTGTTCTCTGGGCGAGATGAGAGCAAATACTTTTCGATGGAAGCGTTTGGCAACTATCAGACCCGCAGCGGCTTAACTTTTTACAGCGAGCAGGGGCAGGTTAAATACGGCAAAACATTCATGAAGAACAACATCTGGCGACTTCTCCGTGAGATTAACCAGATCGATCTTACGCCTTATGACTTAGTGATTAATGATTTTGAGCCTGTCACTGCATGGGCGGCTAAGAGACAAGGTGTGCCATGCATTGGGATAAGCCACCAGAATGCGTTTCGTTATGATGTACCCAAAGAAGGGGGCAACTGGATTGAACATTCAGTGATTCAACATTTCGCCCCAACCGAGCACTCTATTGGCTTGCACTGGTATCACTTTGAACAGCCGATTTTGCCGCCTATCGTTCACACGCTGGTTGGTGAGCAACAAACCAAAACAGCACAAGACTTTACGTTGGTCTATTTGCCATTTGAGGATCTTGAGTCGATCTCAGAGCTGCTGATGAAGTTCATTTCGCAAAACTTTGTCTGTTACCACCCGGATGTGATTGAGCATAGCCGAGTTGAAAATATTGAGTTCAAACCACTGAGTCATGCGGGCTTTCAATTCGACCTCAATCAGTGCTCTGGTGTGGTCGCAAATGGCGGCTTTGAATTGCCATCTGAAGCCCTAACTTTGGGGAAGAAATTGCTTCTCAAACCACTCGAAGGACAGTTCGAACAACAGAGCAATGTGGCGACGCTAGAGGCCCTTGGGTTAGCTCAAACCATGACCTTTTTAGATGCGGCTATCTTGCGCGCTTGGCTCAGTGAAAAACAGGCCGAAGTGGTCACCTATCCAGACGTGGCAAGTGCACTCGTTGAGTGGGTATTAGCAGGGAATTGGTCTAATCAAGATGATTTAAGAAAGCAACTTTGGGACAAGGTCGACTTTCCAAGTTATGCATCGCTCACCTAACTCATAAGTGCCATTTCTGAATTGACCGGCTGAACAATTCACGAGCTCAATAAATTGTAACAAATGTAACCAAACGATAGAACAGCTAAATAAGTCGAAATTAAACTCATAAGTGACGCATTTTATGTTTTTTTATAACTCTATAAATAATTGATTTTTAGATGTTGTTTAATCATTAAGGTAAAATAAAATTATTCTTTATCAATCTTGTTGGTAGCTCGAGATGTATTGGTTAATAGTAATGTCAATCCGAAAAACATCGGTCTGATAAATATAAGAATTAGTGGTTATCTATTCTCATACCATTACCAATTTAACGCTGTCGAACCGACAAGAGGCAACTTGAATGTTAGATAAGAAAGACGCAATGAGTGCTATTGCAAGCTACAGAATGGAAAGCACACTTCGTGGAGTCGACTTAAATCTTTTGACTGTATTTGATGCAGTTATGCAAGAGCAAAACATTACACGTGCAGCTCACAATCTGGGTATGTCTCAGCCTGCTGTAAGTAACGCTGTTGCTCGTCTAAAAGTGATGTTTAACGACGAACTATTCATGCGCCAAGGTCGTGGTATTCAACCGACTCAACGTGCACGTCAGTTGTTTGGTCCTATCCGCCAAGCGCTACAATTAGTACGCAACGAATTACCAAGTTCTGTGTTCTCTCCAGAGTCTTCTTCTCGCCTGTTCAAGCTTGCGATTTGCAGCCCTTGTGACATGCGTTTTGCACCTAAGATTATGTCGACTATCAACGAGCAAGCACCTAGCGTTAAACTGCACATGGATGCTGAATTCGATCGTCAACTTTCTGAGCGTATGCGCTACCAAGAAATCGACTTCGTGATCGATTACGCTCGCTTTGATGAGCAAGGTTTCTCAAGCACTGAAATCTTCCAAGATGAGTTGGTTGTTGTCGCTTCTGCTTCTCACCCACGCATTAACGGTGAAGTAACAGCGGCAGAGCTGCTTAACGAAAAGCACGCGAAATTGTCTCGCATTCACGGTCAACGTAGCTTCTCTGAGCAAGCTTACCGTGACCTAGACTGCATGCCTTTCTACGAAGGCACGAGCCTAAGCAACGTTCTTTACGTTGTAGGTCAGTCTGAACTAGTAACGATTGCTCCTCGTTGGATGGTAGAACATGCAGCAAACAAAGAGCAGCTTCAGATTCTAGATTTCCCATGTGATAATGCGGCAATTTCAGGCTTCCTAAGCTGGCACGAATCAAGTGAAAAGGACAAAGGACACATTTGGTTACGAGATCAGTTAATGATGATCTGTGGCGAAGTAGTGGCACTTAACTAGACACTAATCCCTATGTTTTATAAGCCCTAAGCTAGGAGTCTGGCTTGGGGCTTTTTTGTACCTGCTATTTTTGTTGATAGAAAACTTAGCGTGAGACGTACTATTACTTATAACTTTGAGCTTCATCAGTTGCCTTTTCCATGATCAGAGGTACACTTGTGCGCTCAAAAAAGCTTACAGGTGTAAGCCAAAGGTAAAGAGATGGCCAATTTAGATTTTCATATCGTAAAAAGACTTCGTGACCAAATTGCCCAAGGCGGCAACCGTACAGCTTTGAAGCACAAAGTAGACAATGTATGGCAAGGTATTAGCTGGGAGCAGTTTGGACAACAAATCGATACGCTTTCATTAGCACTATTGGCTCAGGGACTGAGAGTTCAAGATAAGATCGGTATCTATTCAAATAATATGCCTCAATGGACCGTGGCAGATTTTGCATCTTTACAAGCTCGTCTTGTGACTGTGCCGATTTATCCAACGAATACAGCAGCACAGTCGTCTTACATCATCCAAAATGCGGATGTGAAGATCTTATTCGTTGGTGAGCAAGTTCAATTTGACGCGGCGGTGAGCCTATTCGAAGAGTGTGAACAGCTAGAAGTGGTTGTCGCGATGTCTGATGATATCGATCTTCAAGGCCATAGCTTTGCGGTATCTTGGGCTGATTTCATGGCGCGCGGCGTTGAAGCACAACAAGCTGAACTTGACGTGCGTCTTGCTGATGCAAGCATGGACGACCTGCTGACTCTTATCTATACCTCTGGTACCACAGGTCAGCCAAAAGGCGTAATGCTTGATTACACCAACATTGGCTACCAGTTAGAAGGCCACGATGAGCGCCTTAGCCTGAGCAAAGACGATGTCTCATTGTGTTTCCTACCGTTATCACACGTATTTGAGCGTGCTTGGACGTTCTACGTTCTTTATAAAGGCGCAACCAACTGCTACCTGCAAGATACGATGCAAGTGCGTGATGCGCTAAGTGATGTGAAACCTACTGTAATGTGTGCGGTTCCACGCTTCTACGAGAAGATCTTCTCTGCGATTCACGAGAAGGTATCTAAAGCACCATTTATTCGTAAAGTGCTATTTACTTGGGCGGTGAACATGGGAGCAAAGCTTTCAGTTTGTCACCAAGAAGGTCGTACTCCATCGTTGATGCTGAAGAAGAGCCATGCGCTAGCTGATAAGCTTGTGCTATCTAAACTGCGCGCTCTACTCGGCGGTAACATCAACTTCATGCCATGTGGTGGCGCGAAGCTTGATGAGACGATTGGTCGTTTCTTCCATGCTATCGGCATCAACGTAAAACTTGGCTACGGCATGACAGAAACCACGGCAACAGTATCTTGTTGGGATGATCGCTGTTTTAACCCTGATTCGATTGGTATGTCGATGCCGGGCGCAGAAGTAAAAATTGGTGCTAAGGACGAGATTCTTGTTCGCGGTCCAATGGTGATGCGTGGCTACTACAAGATGCCAGAAGAGACAGCTAAGACATTCGATGAGCACGGTTTCTTGAAAACCGGTGATGCGGGTCATTTTGATGAAAATGGTAACCTGTTCATTACTGATCGTATCAAAGAGCTGATGAAAACTTCTGGTGGTAAGTATATTGCCCCGCAAGTGGTTGAAGGTGCGATTGGTAAAGATCACTTTATCGAACAGATTGCTGTTATCGCTGATACGCGCAAATTCGTTTCTGCGCTGATTGTTCCTTGTTATGACTCGCTAGAAGAGTACGCCAAAGAGCTTAATATCAAGTATCACGATCGCGTTGAGCTGGTTAAGCATCACCAAATCGTCGAGATGCTAGAAAAGCGTGTGAATGACCTACAGCAAGAACTGGCTAAGTTTGAGCAAGTAAAGAAATTCAAACTGCTACCAAAAGCATTCTCTATGGATGATGGTGAACTGACACCAACTCAAAAATTGCGTCGTAAAGTTATCAACGATAAGTATCAAGACGAAATCGAAGAAATGTACAACGAAAAGCCTAAAGATAAGTAGTTTTCTGCTTAGATAAATTTTCAGTTGTTTAAAAATCCCCCTACGAATGTGATTGCATTTTTAGGGGGATTTTTTGTATCTAATGACACAGCACAATGTGCGAAAGCGCACACCAGCAAGCTCGCGGTTTATCGATAAATAGCGATCTATTAAAATATTAAGTGCTTTTTTTTGTTCGCTAACTAGTGTTTAAACCTAGCGTGGAGGGCTGAGTTGGGTTTTATTTAATGCTTTGAGCTAATAGTTGGTTTTTTGGCATAGTTGCCGAATAACAGGTGTTAGACCAGATGATAATAAAGCGTTAAAGTTGTTTCGTATTACTGTTTGTTGTTATCACGACAGACAGCCATAGCCGAAAAAGTGGAAGTATTTCGAATTAGGCTACGAATAAGCCCTAGACTATGAAAAACCAGCCCAACATGTTCACCAAATATGATTGGAAACTGGTGAGGAGAGCAATATGACAACAAAACCTGAAACAGCCATGTCATCCGGCGCTGAAATGTTATCCGGCGCTGAGATGGTGGTGCAGTCTCTAATTGAAGAGGGTGTAGAACAAATCTTTGGTTACCCAGGTGGTTCTGTACTTGATATCTACGATGCGCTGCATGCTAAAACTGCTGAAATTAAACACGTATTAGTACGACATGAACAAGCCGCTACCCACATGGCTGATGGCTATACTCGTTCTACCGGCAAACCGGGCGTAGTACTTGTGTGTTCTGGTCCAGGTGCGACCAATACCGTTACTGGCATTGCAACAGCCTACATGGACTCAATCCCAATGATTGTTATTTCTGGTAACGTACCAAATAACCTCATTGGTAATGACGCCTTCCAAGAGTGTGACATCGTGGGTGTATCACGCCCGATCGTTAAACACAGCTTCTTAGTTAAGAAAGCGGAAGATATCCCTGAAGTCGTTAAAAAAGCATTCTATATTTCAACGACAGGGCGTCCCGGTCCTGTGGTTATTGATCTGCCGAAAGATATCTTAAACCCACAAATCAAGCTTCCTTATGAATACCCAGAAACGCTCAAAATGCGTTCGTATAACCCAACGGTTACGGGTCATAAAGGTCAGATCAAAAAGGCGCTAAAAGCCCTTCTTGAAGCGAAGAAGCCGGTACTTTATGTCGGTGGTGGTGCGGTTATTTCTGAGGCAGATAAGCCGCTGTTAAAATTAGCAGAGGCACTGAATTTACCTGTGGTAAGCACCCTAATGGGGCTTGGCGCTTTCCCTGGCACCCATAAAAACTCTTTGGGTATGTTAGGCATGCATGGTTTATATGAAGCCAATATGGCGATGCACAATGCGGATTTGATCTTTGGTATTGGCGTACGTTTCGATGATCGAACGACTAATAACCTAGATAAGTACTGCCCTGATGCGAAGATCATGCACATTGATATCGACCCATCTTCGATCTCTAAGAACGTAAAAGTGGATCTACCGATTGTAGGTTCTGCTGAAAAGGTTCTAGAGAGCATGGTGAACTTGCTCGTTGAGCAAGGCGGCACTAACGATGCAGAAGCGATTGAAAGCTGGTGGAGTGAAATCAAGCAGTGGCAAGAGCGTGACTGCCTAGCTTACGAGAAATCGTCTGAGCGCATCAAACCACAGCAAGTAATTGAAACACTGCATAAAGTAACCAATGGCGATGCCTATGTTGCTTCTGACGTAGGTCAACACCAAATGTTTGCTGCTTTATACTACCCGTTTAACAAGCCACGTCGTTGGATTAACTCTGGTGGTCTAGGCACGATGGGCTTTGGCCTGCCTGCTGGTATGGGCGTTAAGTTTGCTAAGCCAGATGAAGAGGTGGTTGTGGTAACCGGTGACGGCAGCATTCAAATGAATATCCAAGAGCTGTCGACTGCGCTGCAATACAATATCCCGGTTAAGATTATTAATCTTAATAACCGTTTCCTAGGCATGGTAAAACAGTGGCAAGACATTGTTTATCAAGGCCGTTACTCTAACTCATATATGGACTCTGTTCCTGATTTTGCTGCTATTGCTGAGGCTTATGGCCACGTTGGTATGCGTATTTCATCTCCGGATGAACTGGAATCAGGTTTGGAAAAAGCACTAGCGATGAAAGACCGTTTGGTATTTGTCGATATTAGTGTGGATGACACTGAGCACGTATACCCAATGCAAATCAAAGGCGAGGGTATGGATAACATGTGGCTAAGCAAAACGGAGAGAACATAATATGAGACACATTATTTCACTACTAATGGAAAACCAACCTGGTGCGCTTTCTCGTGTAGTTGGCTTGTTTTCTCAGCGTGGCTACAACATCGAGTCTTTGAACGTATCGCCAACCGATGATCCGACGCTGTCTCGTCTTAATGTAACCACTAACTCGAGCGAAATGCAGCTTGAGCAGATCCAGAAACAGCTGCATAAGCTAATCGACGTACTAAAAGTGCAAGAAGTGTCTGAACTTGAACACATTGAACGTGAGCTGTTGATGGTAAAAGTACGTGCGAGCGGCTTTGCTCGTGCGGAAGTGAAGCGCACAGCGGATATCTTCCGTGGTCAGATCGTTGATGTTACGGCTTCTCAATATACGGTTCAAATGGCGGGTACTAGCGAGAAACTGGATGCCTTCATTCAGGCGCTGTCTGAAGTGACGGAAGTGCTTGAAGTAGCTCGAAGTGGTGTTGTTGGTATCGCACGAGGCGAACGTGCGTTGAAAGCCTAGACGATAAGTCTTTAAAAAATAACTTTAAAGCCGCTTTTTTAAGCGGCTTTTATTTTGTTAATTTTTTAGAGTGCTATAATCCCGCGCTGCACTTCCATTCATCTGAGTTAGCAATGCGAAATAAAAAATCAATAATTACATTGCTGATTATCTCTATCATATTGTCTTCTGCAGTATGTCTGTATTATTTGCAGCGCTACAAAGAAGTAAAACAGCAGAGCTTTGACTACTCAGCTAAGCAAGCCGTTTATCAGTTAGTGTATGCCAAGCGAGATTATGATCTTCTCAAGACTCAGTTAGTCTCGGTCATGGAGCTACTCAGTCATAGCCAGAGCTTGGTTAACTTTGCTTCCTCTCCCTCAGACCAAACCAAACATCTACTTGAAGAGGTCTGGCAATCTGTTCTCGTGAACCAGAAGTGGTATACACAAATCCATCTGTTAGATGTCACTGGCAAAGAATTGGTGCGTGTTAACTACTCCTCTGATACCGGTAGAGTGACGTTTCCTCAACAGCTGCAAGATAGGTCGGATTCTAACTACTTCCAATACGCTCAAAAACTAGAAGCCGAACAGATTGGCGGTTGGGGTATTGAGCTTGAAACTGAGCATGGTGAAGTCACCTTCCCTTATTCGCCGGTAATCCGTGTCTTTACCCCAGTAGAAACCCCTGACGAAAGAGTAGGCTACCTCGTCATCAATCTTGATGTATGGGGCTTATCGTCGCGTCTGAGCTTTTCACCAGATAACGATCTTAGAGCAGAAGTTCTCAATGACGCGGGTTACTTCATCGCGAGTAACAACAGCGGTAAGTTGTTCGGAGACTCTATTCCTGAAAGAAAAGGCTATAACCTGAAAAATATCGCGCCGAAGACGTGGGATGCGATCTCCAATGATCAGGTGGGATACGTTTTTGAAGATGGTAATTTGTTTGCCTTTAACACGGTTATGCTCGCGAACAGTCAAAAGGTCCATTTACTGATTCAACTTAATCAAAAGCAACTGATGGATCGGGCTGAGCGTGATCTAGATGATTTGGCCCATGAAGAGATCATTGTTCTGATTACGGTGCTGATATTCGCTTTCCCGTTTGCTTACCTGGTGACGCACTGCCGACGCCGAAGCCTAGAGAGTAAATTGGCACGAGCCGCATTGAATGGTATGTCGGCAGTGATGATCTCTGACAAGCAGCACCGCACAATGATGATCAACAACGAATTTGAGAACATGACTGGGTACTGCAAAAAACAGGTGATCGGTCAAAATGCATTGCAGTTGCTGCTTGAGAATACCGACCAAGTGCTCTCAAGCTCGGCTATTTGGAGTCATTTAGAGCAAGAAGAAGTATGGGAAGGGGAGGTTCAGTGTAAGAACAAGCTGCGTATTCCTTTTACTGCGATCATGCGAGTGCATGCGGTCAAAAACAATTCAGGCAAAGTCAGTTACTACATCACCTCGTTGGTTGATATTTCCGTAAGGAAGGAGCTTGAGGTGCGTTTGAGGATCTTAAGTGAACGTGACTCTTTGAGTAACCTCTGGAACAGACGAAAGTTCGAAGAGCAGTTGGCCTACTATTCTCGCTTGGTTGAGCGTTACCCGAACGAAGCGACCACTTGCTTAGCCTTAGTCGACATCGATAACTTCAAGCGAATCAATGATGAACTTGGCCACGACGAAGGTGACCGTGTGATTGCTGGTGTTGCTAAGCTTCTGCAAGACAGTCTTCGTGGGACGGATTTTGTTGCACGTGTCGGAGGGGAAGAGTTTGCACTCTTGATGCCACACACCTCACTGCCAGAAGCAAAGCGCGTATTGGATCGCTTACGAATCGAGATTGAGCTAGCGGCCGGAACTAAGGTAACAGTGAGTGTTGGCTTTACAGATTTAACCAGTAACAGCACTCGCTCATACAAGTGTGCGGATGTTGCGCTTTACGAATCTAAATCGTCTGGCCGTAATACGGTCTCTATGTGTCCTAGCTATGATGATGTCGCTTAGGCTCGCTTCTATCTAGTCCTGTCTTCTATTTGCTTCACCTCTTCAAGCTGGCCCCGACTCACTTTATCTCTCCCCCTTTTTATAGGAATCTCACTTTTGAGCGACCTATGTCACAAAATCTATACAGTTAGACTAAAGTCTAATGCTGGTGGAAATTTGAGCTAAAATGAACAATAAGTAAACTACCTTGCTTCAGATTACATCGTGCTTAACGGTGTAATAATTAGAGTGTTTACCAGATGTAAAAGGATGACACCGTTAACTTAATTCAACTGATTAGCTAGCCTTTTCAATGGTTTGAAAGGCAGCAGTAGAATTAGGTTAGCTGGAGCAAGAGTTTGGGGATCATACAGTCTGGTTAAAAGAGGCGTGGTATGTTTGTCGATTTTTTAGTTAGGTTAACCATAGGCACATTAGCCATTCTTGGCTTTCAACTTAGTGCATTGTATTTTTTACCTATGGTTGTGCTGCTCAATACTCATCACAAAGAGTTTTTTGGGTGGTAGTTCAGTCGTGGTACTGGAAACAAAAAAACGGAGCCGCTGGGCTCCGTTTTTATTTGGTTAGAATCTATCTTGGCATCATGCCGCTTCGATAACTTCTTCAATTCGTTTCATTGAACCTAGTAAGTGTTGATCAAGCAGTTCTGTTGCTTGTTCTACATTCTTAGAGAGTACTAGTTTCATGATCATTTCGTGCTCATCAATATTGAACAGATCATCAGATGCGCTTTCTGCAGACATAGCGAGGAAGCGGTAACGTTTCACTTGGTTAATTAGGTCATCAAAGAACTTAAACATGTTCTCTGAATCTGCACCTTCAAGCAGTGCGACATGGAATTGCTGGTGGCGCTCTTCCCATTCTACACAGTCAAACTCTTCAGATACGTACTGTACTCGCGATAGTTTATGGTAAGACGTTAGTACATCCAGTTCCCAGCTCTCATCACCTGCTGCAATCGCTTTTTTAAGCAGAACCGATGATACAACACGAAGGCTTTCGTATAGGTCATTCAGTTCTTTCTTTGATACAGGAGATACCCAGCAGCCTTTTTGTGGCTCTAGCTTTACGTATTTGCTCCAAGATAACTGTACCAAGGCTTCGCGAATAGGGGATGCGCCAACGTTGTAGCGTGCTTTTAGATCAGCAACAACAAGCTTTTGGCCTGGGGTTAACTCACCATTAAGAATATCTTGGCGAATCATCTTTGATACTTTTTCAGTGAGCGTAGGACTAGACATTACAAACCTCATCTATATATGATTTCTAGTCTGCTAATCCGTCTCTTAGAAAGAGTCAATTGGAGGTTAACAGTACGTAGTTCTATTGCGATTGATAATACAGCGTACTGAAAAGTTAGGCAAGATTTTGTTTCATAAAAAAAGAGGGCCGAAGCCCTCTTTTATATTTTATGCGAATCGGTTCATTCTTATAGAACGTGAACAGATGCCGTGTTTGTAGTACCAGAAGCTACTAGAGCACCAGAAACCATAACTACGATGTCGCCTTTGTTACCTAGGCCAGATTGTAGAGCGATTTCTTTACCGTTGATGTAGAACGCGTCTGTGTTCTCGATAGAGTCAACAAGAACTGGCTTAACACCTTTAGTAAGAACTAGCTGTGCAGCTGTCTTTTCGTTAGTTGTTAGAGCTAGGATGTTTGCAGTTGGGAAGTACTTACGTACTGAACGTGCAGATTTACCGCCTTCAGTTGCAACAACGATTAGAGGAGCAGCTAGCTTCTCTGCTGTGTCTACAGCGCCTTTACATACTGCTTCAGTGATGCGTAGACGTGGGCTGTCTAGACGAGAACCTAGCTCAGCTTTAAGAGCTGAATCAGTACGGTTCGCGATTTGAGCCATGATAGTAACAGCTTCAACTGGGTACTTACCTTTAGCAGTTTCACCAGAAAGCATTACTGCATCAGTACCATCCATGATTGCGTTCGCAACGTCACCCGCTTCAGCACGAGTTGGACGTGGGTTGCTGATCATAGAGTCAAGCATTTGAGTTGCAGTGATAACCATCTTACGTGCACGGTTACACTTCTCGATCATCATCTTCTGAGCGAAGATTACTTCTTCAGCTGGGATTTCAACACCTAGGTCACCACGAGCAACCATGATGCCGTCAGAAGCTTCAAGGATTGAATCGAAGTTATCTACACCTTCTTGGTTTTCAATCTTAGAAATGATGTGGATGTTCTCGCCGCCGTTAGCGTTTAGAAGCTCACGGATTTCTTTAACGTCTTCTTCTTTACGGATGAAAGAAGCAGCAACGAAATCTACGCCTTGCTCACAACCAAACTTAAGGTCAGCTTTGTCTTTCTCAGAAAGAGCAGGAAGTTGAACAGAAACGCCAGGAAGGTTAACACCTTTGTTTTCGCCTAGAGCACCGTTGTTAAGAACTTTACACTTAACTTCAGTTTCTGTTGTTGCGATAACTTCCATTTCGATTAGGCCGTCATCAACAAGGATAGTGTTACCTGCTGTTAGATCTTTAGCGAAACCTAGGTAAGTTACTGCTACTACGTCTTTGTTACCAACAACTGTTGCGTCAGTTGTGAAAGTGAACTCTTGACCAGCTACTAGATCTACGTCGTTACCATCTTCAAGTTTGATAGTACGGATTTCTGGACCTTTAGTATCTAGAAGGATAGCAAGTTGCTCACCTTTGTTTTCCATTACTTTACGGAAGTTCGCGATACGAGTGCCGTGCTCTGCGAAATCACCGTGAGAGAAGTTAAGACGCATAACGTTCATGCCAGCATCTACTAGTTCAGTTAGCTTCTCTACAGATTCAGTTTTAGGGCCAATCGTACATACGATTTTGGTCTTTTTCATGGAAGGTACTCTCCGGTAAGTATTGTTACAATTTGAAATTTATTTAAGTTCTGAAGATTGGTCCGCTACATCAACATTTTGTGCCTGTTGTGTAAAAGCGCGGGACTTCCAATATGTCCTTCAGAGTTGTAAGTCTTTCATCAATTTTAGTCATTTTATGACTAAAAGATTTTGATTCAATATCGGTTTTCTGTGACTTACCCCACTATATAGGGGGTAAGTTGCAAAAAAATAACAGTCAGTTTTGTAATTTTTTTTCTTTTCGGGTGCGGATTCTACCACCTAATGAGTTCAATATCACTGCTTAACAATTGTCTTAGGACAAGGTTTTATCGCTATTTATTAATTTTTTGGTTCAAAATAAATGGACTAAATAGTTTCGTTGTAACTATAATATGTTTCATATCGAAACTTAATGGCCTTTTTTAAATGTCGAAACGAAACACCCAGCTCAGAAGACATGCAATTTCTAACCTAGTGAATGAAAAAGGGGAGGTTAGTGTTGATGAATTATCCGCTAAGTTCGAAACCTCAGAAGTCACTATTAGAAAGGACTTGGCGTCTTTAGAGAAAAACGGTCAGCTTTTACGCCGTTATGGTGGTGCGATTTCGTTACCGAAAGAGGTTGTCAACGAAGAACTGGGTCAACAAGTTTCGACTCGAAAGATTTCATTGGCAAAAGCCGCTGCAGATTTAATTCGCGACCATAACCGCATCGTGATCGATAGTGGCAGTACGACCGGTGCTCTAATTCAGCAGCTTAATGCTAAGCGTGGCTTGGTTGTTATGACCAACTCATTGCACGTTGCTAATGCGCTTAATGAGCTTGAAAGCGAGCCGACGTTATTAATGACTGGCGGCACTTGGGATACCCATTCGGACTCTTTCCAAGGCAAAGTTGCAGAGTCGGTACTTCGTGCTTACGATTTTGACCAACTATTTATTGGGGCTGATGGTATCGACCTCGATAGAGGCACAACCACGTTTAACGAACTGGTTGGCCTGAGCAAAGTAATGGCTGAAGTGTCACGAGAAGTGATCGTGATGGTTGAGTCGGAAAAGGTGGGACGAAAGATCCCTAACTTAGAGCTGGCATGGGAACACATTGACATCTTAATTACCGATACAGACTTAGGCGAAGAATCCAAAGCAAGTATCGAATCACATGATGTTCGAGTGATCCTGACCGATCCAGCGTAAAAACAAATTTAAGTATTATGCATTTACCTTCCTATAATTGATCTTAATGAAGATTTGGCCTTTGCTTGCTGCCAATAGGAATAAAACAAAATTGATGGAGTGAAACTATGTGTGGAATTGTTGGTGCAGTAGCACAGCGTGATGTAGCTGAAATTTTAGTAGAAGGCCTTCGTCGTCTAGAATACCGTGGCTACGATTCAGCTGGTGTCGCTGTAGTCGATACTGAATCTAACCTAACTCGTGTACGCCGCCTAGGTAAAGTACAAGAGCTAGCTGACGCAGTAGAAGAGCAACAAGTGATTGGTGGTACAGGTATCGCTCATACACGTTGGGCGACACACGGTGAGCCGTCTGAAGCGAACGCACACCCACACATGTCTGGTGATATTGCCGTTGTACACAATGGCATTATCGAAAACCACGAAGCACTGCGCGCTATGCTGCAAGAGCGTGGTTACGTATTTACTTCACAAACGGATACAGAAGTTATTGCTCACTTAGTTGAGTGGGAACTTCGCACTTCAGCTTCTTTGGTTGAAGCGCTACAGAAAACAGCAAAACAATTAGACGGTGCGTACGGCACGGTTGCGGTTGATCGTAAAGATCCTAGCCGTATCGTTGTAGCTCGTTCTGGTAGCCCGATCGTTATCGGTTTTGGTGTCGGCGAGAACTTCCTTGCTTCTGATCAACTGGCGCTACTGAGCGTAACTCGTCGCTTCATGTATCTAGAAGAAGGTGATGTTGCTGAGGTAACTCGTCGTGATGTTACGGTATTTGATGTAGCGGGTGAGCGTGTTGAGCGTGAAATCGTTGAGTCAAACGCTGAACACGACGCAGGCGACAAAGGTCAATACCGCCACTTCATGCAGAAAGAGATCTTCGAGCAGCCAACAGCGCTGATCAATACAATGGAAGGCCGTATCTCTGACACTTCGGTTATCACTAACGCGATCGGCGTTAAAGCTGAAGAGATCCTAAGCAAGGTTGAACACGTGCAGATCATCGCATGTGGTACGTCTTACAACTCAGGCATGGCAGCGCGTTACTGGTTTGAATCTCTAGCTGGCGTAAGCTGTGACGTAGAGATTGCTTCTGAATTCCGTTACCGTGATTTCGTTGTTCGTCCGAACAGCCTATTGGTGACTCTGTCTCAATCTGGTGAAACGGCGGATACGCTTGCTGCACTTCGTCTTGCAAAAGAGAAGGGTTATATGTCTGCAATGACTATCTGTAACGTTGCGGGTTCTTCACTGGTTCGTGAATCTGATTTTGCCTTCATGACTCGCGCAGGAACAGAGATCGGTGTTGCTTCTACTAAAGCTTTCACAACTCAACTAGCAGCGATGCTGATGATGGTAACGTCAATTGGTCGTCTACAAGGTCGTATCAATGAAGAAAAAGAAGCGGAAATCGTTCAAGCACTTCACCAACTGCCTGCTGATATCGAGAAAGCATTAGCGTTCGATAAAGAAATTGAAGCACTGGCACCTGATTTTGCTGATAAGCATCACACACTGTTCTTGGGTCGTGGTGAGTTCTACCCAATCGCGATGGAAGCGTCTCTTAAACTGAAAGAGATCTCTTACATCCACGCAGAAGCATACGCAGCTGGTGAGCTTAAGCACGGTCCTTTGGCTCTTATCGATGCAGATATGCCTGTAGTCGTTATTGCACCAAGCAACGACTTGCTAGAGAAGCTGAAATCGAACGTTGAAGAAGTGCGTGCTCGTGGCGGTCTACTTTACGTATTCGCTGATGAAGATGCGGGCTTTGAAAGCGATGAGAACATGAAGATCATCAAGATGCCTCACGTAAGTGAAGTAACAGCGCCTATCTACTACACAGTACCGATGCAGCTGCTGTCTTACCATGTCGCACTAATCAAAGGTACCGACGTTGACCAACCTCGTAACCTAGCGAAAGCGGTAACAGTTGAGTAATCGACAGCTTACCTAAGATATAGATAATAAGAAGCCCATCCTGTGATGGGCTTTTTTATGTCTGTTAGTTAACGATCAGTGTTAGAGCTAGCTGTAGCGTCATTAAGCGCTCAGTGCTTGCTCTAGGTCAGCCAAGATATCGTCAATGTGCTCGATACCTACTGATAGGCGAATCATCTCCGGTGATACACCGGCTTGTTTCTGTTCAGCTTCGCTTAGTTGACGGTGTGTCGTCGAAGCTGGGTGACAAGCGAGAGATTTCGCATCGCCAATGTTAACTAAGCGCTTGAAGATTTGCAGTGCATCATAGAAGCGAACACCGGCTTCATAACCGTCTTTTAAACCAAAAGATAGAATGGCCGATGGCTTACCTTGCATGTACTTTTCAGCGAGTGGATAGAATTCTGAATCAGGCAGGCCAGCGTAACTTACCCAACTGACTTTCTCGTGTTGCTTGAGGTATTCCGCTACTTTCAAGGCATTCTCTGTGTGTCGCTCCATGCGTAGCGACAACGTCTCCAAACCTTGCATCAACATGAAAGCATTCATTGGTGACAGTGCTGCACCTGTATTACGTAGGGGAACCGTTCTAGCACGACCAATAAACGCAGCCTCACCAAAGGCCTCGGTATAAACCACGCCATGATAAGAAGGCTCTGGCTGATTAAACACAGGGAAGCGGTCCTTGTGCTGTGCCCATGGGAATTTACCTGAGTCGACAATCACGCCACCTAACGTTGTACCGTGACCACCCACGTATTTAGTTAGTGAGTGCACCACGATGTCAGCACCAAAATCGATAGGTTTACACAGTACAGGCGTCGCCACCGTGTTATCAACAATCACAGGTACACCTTGTGCGTGAGCAAGTTCAGCAACACGCTCTAAGTCGATAATATTACCTGCTGGGTTACCGATACTTTCGCAGTAAACCGCCTTGGTTTTTTCGTCAATCAGTGCCGCTAAGCTTTCTGGTTTATCGTCTTTAGCAAAACGAACTTCGATCCCTTGGTTTGGCAGCATATGAGCAAATAGGGTGTAAGTACCACCGTAAAGCTGAGGTGTTGAAACAATGTTGTCACCGATTTGCGCCAACGTCTGAATCGCATAGTTGATCGCAGCACTGCCCGCACTTACCACTAAGCCTGCGATACCTCCTTCTAAGGCGGCCATGCGTTTTTCTAACACATCATTGGTTGGGTTCATTATGCGAGTGTAGATATTGCCTGGCACCGCAAGGTTGAAGAGGTCGGCGCCGTGTTGTGCGTCATCGAATTCGTACGCGACGGTTTGGTAGATTGGAGTGGCAACCGATTTGGTTGTTGGATCAGTGTCGTAACCGAAGTGAATCGAGAGTGTTTCGTCTTTCATGAGTCTTCCCTGAACTATTGAGCGATTTATGTACTCTCATATTGCCGATTTTTTTATAAAAGAAAAGTATGTTTAGTCACAGAGAGGCAATTGGAATTGTGTGCGGGATGATTCGTTATTGGTTAGGAAATGCAGGGCGTAAGTTGTACAGATTTAGAAAAGCAAAAAGCCAGAGCAGCATGAACTGTTCTGGCTTTTCTAATTTGGTGGCCCCTCCCAGATTTGAACTGGGGACCGAACGATTATGAGCCAAGCTTCAGCCCTGTAACCAACATAGTAACCCTGCCCCGAATCACTCTGAAATCCACCAGCAAAATCACATCACCTGATTATCAGCATGAATTCTCTGACGTCGACGACGGGGTTGATGAGGATGATGGGGGGAATTTAGTACGACGACGCCGACGAGGTTATGGGGGTAAAGTTGGGGGGAAAGACAGGA
>NZ_JBFRST010000063.1:0-91627 GCF_041473705.1 Vibrio sp. 10N.222.55.B11 | reverse complement strand
GCTGATTCGTTTTGGTTTCTTACGAAGCCATCCCGTGTCAGCGAGGTGGCATTATAGAGATTTCGATCACACTGGCAAGCCCTTTTTGAAGTTTTTCTTACTTTTTTGATTGTTCGAGCGTTTTTTGTTCAAAACACCCCATTTTCACTAGTATTCCTCTTAATTAAGGGCTTAAGGTGCCTATATAAAGGAGGATTTATGAGTTCAATACGCAGTTATAAAGGAATATCCCCTCAGATTGGGCAAGGTGTCTATATAGATACCAGTTCAGTACTGGTTGGTGATATCAAAATCGGTAACGACTCTAGCGTGTGGCCTTTGGTTGCAGCTCGAGGGGATGTGAACCACATTCATATTGGAGAGAGAACGAATATCCAAGATGGTAGTGTCTTGCACGTCACCCATAAGAATGCTGAAAACCCTGACGGTTATCCTCTCTTAATAGGTAATGATGTCACTATCGGGCATAAAGTAATGCTGCATGGCTGCACTATTGAGGATCGTGTACTTGTTGGTATGGGAGCGATCGTGTTGGATGGCGTGATTATCCAAAAAGAAGTGATGATTGGTGCTGGTAGCTTAGTGCCACCAAACAAGGTACTTGAAAGCGGTTACCTCTATGTAGGAAGCCCAGTAAAACAAGCTCGTCCATTAAATGATAAAGAGCGTGCCTTTCTACAGAAGTCTGCAGACAACTACGTTCAGAATAAAAATGACTATCTAGACTCTGTAATTTCAGTCTAAAGCGCTTTGATCTGAATCCGATTAGAGGAGTCATACTCCTCTTCTTCTATTAACTCTTCCGCTAGCTCTTCAATATCGAAACGTAACTCTGAAAAGATAACTAAAGCTTGATCGCCTTCTTCTATATCTTTACCTGCCAATCGTGATAATTCCTCAATAGACATGACACATTCAATCAATGCGCCCGACTGTTGTGCTGGGAACGTGATTGTTCGGCTCTCTTCATCCCAATCTTGGATATCAGGAAATAGAATTGATTGATTCATTTTTTATAAACACCCCATTACATCTCTAGATTTTTACGTAATTCTCTTAAAATCTGTTTTGTTCCCGGACGAAGACCACGCCAAAGCATAAAGCTTTCTGCTGCCTGCCCCACTAGCATACCCAAACCATCATAAGCAGCATGAACACCATTATCTAATGCCCATTGATTGAATACCGTCGTTCCAGATCCATAAACCATGTCATAAACGGCGCTAGTAGAATTGAAAATCACCTCAGACACTTCAGGAAGCTGCCCGCTTAGACCAGATGAGGTAGAGTTAATAATGACATCAAAGCCTTCATTAACATCACTTAGCCCCATCCCCTTGATGTTGCCATGCGACGAAAACATCTCAGCCAGAAGTTCAGCCTTGGAGCTGGTTCGATTAGCGACCACCAGCTGTTGTGGCTTTTGGTCGAGAAGAGGTTGAATCACTCCTCTAGCAGCACCACCAGCGCCAAGAAGAAGAACACGTGCTCCTTTTAGCGTGACTTGATGTTGAAGCAGGTCTTGAACTAAGCCCTCACCATCGGTGTTATCACCAATGATCTCTCCATCATCTAACTTCTTAAGGGTATTTACGGCACCAGCTAGTTCAGCTCTCTCAGTTAGGCGATTGGCAAACTGATACGCATCTTCTTTAAAAGGTGCTGTGACGTTACATCCTCGACCACCTTCACTGAAAAATGTTTTGGCCGCAGTGATAAATTCACCATGCTCTGGCTGTAATGCTGTATAGGTAAGTTGTTGTCTGGTTTGGCGAGCAAATAATGTGTGAATGAATGGCGATTTGCTTTGCCCAATAGGGTTACCGAAAACGGCATAACGATCTACTTGCTGTGTCATATCCTTACCTAACAGAAATAAAAAAGGGTCATCTATATAGATGACCCTATCACTATCCCTATAAGGAAGGAAGAACTACCAAACTCGAGGCTTTAGGTAGTCGCTATAAAGCAGAGCTTCCGGTGAACCCGCTTGTGGTTCGTAGCGGTATTCCCAGCGAGCCAATGGCGGCATCGACATTAATATAGACTCTGTACGACCGCCGCTTTGTAAACCAAATAGAGTGCCACGGTCATAGACTAAGTTAAATTCAACATAGCGACCACGACGATAAAGTTGGAAATCACGCTCGCGCTCACCATAAGGCGTCTGTTTGCGTCGTTCTACAATTGGTAAGTATGCGGCTGCAAAACCTTCACCGACCGCCTGCATATAAGCAAAGCTCTTTTCAAAGCCCCACTCGTTAAGATCATCAAAGAACAACCCACCAACACCACGTGTTTCGTCTCGGTGAGGAAGATAGAAGTACTTATCACACCACTCTTTGTGCTCTTGATAAACATAATCTCCAAATGGCGCACAAAGATCTTTGGCTGTTTGGTGCCAAGATTGGCAATCTTCATCGACAGGATAAAATGGCGTTAAGTCAAAACCACCACCAAACCACCAAATCGGGTCTTCCCCTTCTTTTTCCGCAATGAAGAATCGAACGTTCGCGTGTGAGGTTGGGATATATGGGTTTTTAGGGTGGATAACTAATGAAACCCCCATCGCCTCAAACTTACGTCCGGCTAATTCAGGTCGATGAGCTGTAGCTGAGGCAGGCATAGCCTTACCCGCTACGTGAGAGAAGTTAACCCCACCTTGCTCAAATACCGCACCGTTGGTCATCACACGAGTTCGACCACCGCCACCAAGGCGCTCGCCAGGCTCACGCTGCCATGCATCTTCTTCAAACAGTGCAGTACCATCAGCTTGCTCAAGCTGCTGGCAAATCGAATCTTGTAGACTCAGTAAAAACTGTTTTACTGCTTCTTTATCAATTGCTGACATCTTACTTCCTTTGCAGGGTTTAGCCCTGTCTTAATATTTTCGACGTTTTTGCATCTCTAATTTCGCTTGGCTTCTCACGACCACCCGTTTGACCTTCTAAAATAGCCACCAAATGTTGGCCAAGTTGCTGCTTAACTTCTTCAGTCGTCATACAAGGCGGCTCGCCGGTCAGGTTAGCACTGGTAGAGGTTAACGGCTTACCAAACTCATTACACATTCTTTGAACCAAAGGGTGATCAGTCACTCGTACCGCGATGGAATCAAATTGACCACTTACCCAGTCAGTAACTTTGCTGCTGGTTGGCATAATCCAAGTGACCGGACCTGGCCATGTCGCTTTCACTGTTACCAACTGTTCTTCCGTCAACTGGCTTTCATCAATGTAAGGTAACAGTTGCTCGTAACTTGCAGCAATTAAGATCAACCCTTTCTCGATCGGTCGTTGTTTTAAGTCGAGTAATTTCTTGATGGCTTGTGGATTATCGGGATCACAACCGACCCCAAAAACGCCTTCAGTCGGGTAAGCAATGACTTCACCTTGTTGTAATGCCTGCAAAGTATGTTGAAAGTTATCCACGGGTTGCCTCATTAATTCAGTTATCTAAGTCACTAAGTGTACAAATTATCATTCACTGTGACTAAAGCTATTTGTTTATAAAATGTATCAATTAACAACCTAGACTGACGCAAACGTTTTCCTTAGGCAATTTTACCCGTATAATGCGCGCAAAATATCTAATCACTAATTAAATCGTACCTGAAGGAGTTTGAGATGACTGTCGGTATTATCATGGGTTCTAAATCTGATTGGCCAACAATGAAGCTAGCTGCAGAAATGTTGGATCAGTTTGGCGTGGCGTACGAAACAAAAGTGGTTTCTGCTCACCGCACACCTCAGTTGCTTGCAGACTACGCAACCAGTGCGAAAGAGCGCGGTATTAAAGTAATTATTGCTGGTGCTGGCGGTGCAGCGCACCTTCCGGGTATGGCTGCTGCTTTCACAAGCGTACCAGTTCTGGGTGTTCCAGTTCAGTCTAAAGCACTGAAAGGCATGGACTCTCTGCTTTCTATCGTGCAGATGCCAAAAGGTATCGCGGTAGGTACTTTGGCTATCGGTGAAGCTGGCGCTGCCAATGCAGGTATCCTAGCCGCTCAAATCATTGGTACACACAATGAAGAAGTAATGGCAAAAGTAGAAGCATTCCGTTCTGAGCAAACAGAAACGGTTTTGGCTAATCCAAACCCTGCAGAGGACTAATTTCCATGCATGTTCTTGTGTTAGGCGCGGGCCAACTTGCTCGCATGATGTCCCTAGCTGGGGCGCCGCTGAATATTGAAATTTCTGCTTTTGATGTTGGCAGCAAAAATATTGTTCACCCATTAACGCAAGCGATTCTAGGTAACGGCTTAGAAAATGCGATAGAGCGTGCGGACGTCATTACTGCTGAATTCGAACATATTCCTCACGATGTACTTGAGGTGTGTGAACGCAGCGGTAAGTTCTTACCGACAACAGAAGCAATTAAAGCCGGCGGTGACCGTCGTCTTGAAAAAGCCCTGTTAGACGAAGCAAATGTGAAAAATGCCAAATACTACGTGATTAACTCTCGCGAAGACTTTGACGCTGCGATCGCTCACGTTGGCTTACCAATGGTATTGAAGAGCACACTTGGTGGTTACGATGGCAAAGGTCAATGGCGCTTAAAAACATTAGACAATGTTGACGCAACTTGGACAGAAATGGCCGAGTGCATCGCCGCAACAGACAACCAAGCCATTGTGGCTGAAGAGTTCGTTCCGTTTGATCGCGAAGTATCACTGGTTGGTGCTCGTGGCGCTAATGGCGAGATTCAAGTGTACCCACTGGCTGAAAATGTTCACACCGACGGCGTGTTAAGCTTATCGACAGCGATTGATGACATTGAACTGCAAGAGCAAGCTAAAGCCATGTTCACTGCCATTGCTGAGCGTTTAGATTACGTTGGCGTGCTAGCACTTGAGTTCTTTGATGTTCAAGGTTCACTGCTTGTTAATGAGATTGCACCACGTGTTCATAACTCGGGCCACTGGACGCAACAAGGCGCAGAGACTTGTCAGTTTGAAAACCACCTACGTGCAGTGTGTGGCATGCCACTAGGTAGCACTAAACTGATTCGTCCAACCGCAATGATCAACATTCTTGGCGAAGATACTCTTCCTGAGGCTATTCTTGCTCAAGGTGGTTGTCATGTTCATTGGTATGGCAAAGAAAAGCGTGCAGGTCGCAAGATGGGTCACATTAACGTGAGCGCTGACTACAACGCAGAATTACAAAGAGCTTTGTGCTCATTGGCTGAGATTCTTGATAAGCAAGCCTACCCTGCTGTGCATGAGTTTGCTGAGCAGATGAAGTAAGCCTACATTGGCTTATTGATATAAAAAGTTTATTGGATACAAAAACGGCGCTCAGTGAGCGCCGTTTTTTTGTGTCTATAATATCGAGTTATTGAGATTGAATGTGGTGACACTTGCGATCAGCGCATTGCTTCTTGGTACCACTGGCTGTTTTCTTCTCAAGTAACAACGGGAACTGGCACTGTTCACAACGACCTATAACAGGTGGCTGATTAACGGCGAACTTACACTTAGGGTAGTTATCACACGCATAGAAGGTTTTGCCATAGCGAGATTTACGCTCAACCAAGTGGCCTCGACCACACTCAGGGCAGGCAACAAGTGGCTGCTCTTCAGGTTGTTCTTTCGGTTGGTCCAAAGATTCGATGTGATTACACTCTGGATAACTGCTACAGCCAATGAACATCCCAAAGCGACCTTGCCTTAATACCAATTCGTTTTGGCATTTAGGACACGGAACGCCCAGCTCTTTCACCACATGACCATCATTTTGATGAAGAGGCTTGATGTAATCACAGCTCGGATACTGCTTACAGCCTAAAAATGGGCCGTGCTTACCATGGCGAAGCTGAAGCTCCCCACCACACTGTGGACATGGTTCATGCTCTAACGCATGTTCATGTGCTGAAAAAAGCTGATTATCAATCTTACTACTCATGATAAGCCTGTATTAATGCAAGATACCTTGCTCTTTGGTGTACAACAGCTCTTCCATTTGCGTGTAAGCACTTTCATTACCCGGTACATTGAACAGTACCATTAAGATAATCCACTTCAGATCATCCAACTCAAATTCATTGGTCTCTAACCCCATGACACGATCAATCACCATTTCACGAATCTCTGTCGTGAGGACGTTGATCTGCTCAAGGAACAACAAGAAACCACGACACTCCATATTAATACGTGATATCTCTTTACTTGTGTAAACACGCATCGAGGTATTAGAGCACATAGTAATCGCCGCTTGGTTATCGGTATCTTGCAGTGCAGCAAGGTCTTCTAACCAATGGAGAGCCTTATAAATATCATCTTGGTGAAACCCCGCTCGAAGAAGTTCATCTTCAAGTTCGTCTTGATCCACCTGCAATTCAGAATCGCTATGGATGTAGGTTTCAAACAAGTACATCAGTATGTCCATCATCATAGCTTAGCCTCTCCCCTTTCGAATATAGCCACCGGAAACTGCAACAACATGCCCTGAGAGCTCAAGCTCTAAAAGCTGCATCATGACTTCATGCACAGGTATATGGGTTCTCTGTGCCAAAATATCAACGGGTGTCGCCTCTAATCCTACGTTAGCTAACAGCTGTGGAAATGGCAATTGTTCATTTTCACCCTCATTCGGCGTAGGTTCGAATAAGCTCGGCTGCTGATCTATAGACCAGTTTAACAGACTCTTTATTTCAATCAGAACATCTTGAGCATTTTGCACTAAACATGCTCCAGCTTTGATGAGACTGTTACCTCCGCGACTGGTTGGGCTATGAATAGAACCGGGCAGCGCAAACACTTCTCGACCTTGCTCCATGGCATAGCGAGCGGTAATTAAAGAGCCACTCTTCTCAGCCGCTTCCACCACCAAGGTTCCTAACGACAAGCCACTTATAATACGGTTACGACGGGGGAAATGTTCAGGTCTTGGTTTAGCACTCGGTCGAAACTCTGAAATCAGCGCTCCGTTCTCACAGATCCTCTCAGCTAGATTTCGGTGGCGGGCAGGATAAATGGAGTCCAAGCCAGACCCCAACACTGCAAAAGTTTCCCCTCTTTTATCTAGAGCACCATCATGAGCATAGCCATCAATACCAAGCGCTAAGCCGCTAGTGACAATCAAACCATTTTGTACAAACTCTTTAGCGAATGATTTCGCCGTCTGTAGACCTTCGATACTGGCATTACGGCTGCCAACCATCGCGATTTGAGGCTCGATCAGTTTTTCAACGTGACCTTTAACGAAAAGAACACTGGGCGCAGAGGCAATCTCATTAAGCAGTTTGGGATAATGTGGGCAATTAGGGGTAATGATGTGATGGTTAGGCTGTTTTGCTTGCCATGATAAGCAAGCCTCCACATCTCTTGGGGCTTGCTCTCTTAGATAAGAAATTTGTTTGCCTGATAAACCCATCACTTGCAGCTGCTGGCTTGAGTAGCCAACAATGTTCGAAGGGGAATCGATACTCAGCAGGCGAGAAAGGCGTTTGCCACCCAATTGAGGAACAAAACTTAGAGTTAGCCAAGCACTCAGTTGTTGCTCATTCACTCGGTGCCCTTAACCTCTTCTGTCAAAGCAAGATCCAAAGGCGATACTGCCAGAATGCCCTTGCTAACAGGCTTAGAGCTCTGAGTGATCAACGCGAGGCTAAAATACTCATAAGGACGAATGACCATCAAGCTACCCAGCGAGGTACTTGGCAATTGCACCTTATCGCTCGCCGCAGACTCTTTATAACTGTATTCACCTTGCTTACCAAACACCACCGCACCGCTTTCGCTGAGGGTAAACATAGAACCTTGACGAAGGTTATCCTGTGAACCTTTGTTGATCACTACCACCTGATTCTTCGCGCTGTATTGGCAGCCATCTAATGAGCCCAAGATATTAGCAAATTGACCCGCCGCACTAGGTGCAGGATAAAACGTGGTAGAGAGCTTCACCTGATCAACACCAAGTTCTGGTAGCACAAGGTCGTTCAGCAATACCTCTTGCAGCTGAGTGTCTATCTGCAAGCTGCTGAACTCAGCATCCACTTCTTTTAAGCGCGCCGTGGCGACCAAACGCAACGAGGTCATACTCGCTTGAGGTTGCTGTCGCTGGTAGGTTTCAACGGCGCGGTAAATACCCCACTTTTGATGTTGTTGGTTGCCCGAGATAAACAACCGGTCTTCACCCGATAAGAATCTCTTCCCATCACTCGTTCCTAACACTCGTTGAGCCGATTGAATATCTTGCAGTTCAACCAAGCGATCAGATTGTAGGTAAGGAAGAACCAATCCTTCATTGACGGTTGGCACCGCTTTCTTCTCCGAGACACGAATCTTAGGGCTCAGCTTGATAACCGGTTTAAGACTCAATACCGGCTCACCATTAATCCAAACCAGAGACAATTTATCTCCAGGGTAAATAAGGTGAGGGTTTTCTATTTCAGGGTTTACCTGCCATAACCTTGGCCACAACCAAGGGCTATCGAGATACATCGCGGAGATATCCCATAAGGTATCGCCCTTAACCACCACATACGCCTCGGGTGCGCCTTGTTTAATGGTTAAAGGTTGCTCACTATTTTCAGCCATAGCGGCGAACGAAAGCGAGGCACAAATAAGAGATAAAGCGGGGGAAAAATGACGCATGACCTAGGTTCCTTGGTCTGAATATATGACATCTGATTGGAGAATTACCTTCAGGATGCTGTCATTTGACCTCTAAAATGTCTAGAATTGAGCCAACAAGGTTTAAGCTGTTTCGGCACAGTTCAATATTTCGAGTGTATATGTCTGTATTACAAGTATTAACATTACCAGATGATCGTCTACGTACCGTGGCGAAACCGGTAAAAGAAGTTACCCCAGAGATTCAAAAGTTCGTTGATGACATGATTGAAACCATGTACGACGAAGAAGGTATCGGCCTTGCGGCAACGCAAGTAGATTTCCACCAACGCATCGTTGTTATCGATATTTCAGAAACACGTGATGAGCCAATGGTGCTTATCAACCCTGAAATTACTGAGAAGCGCGGCGAAGATGGAATCGAAGAAGGCTGCCTATCTGTACCAGGCGCTCGAGCTCTAGTACCTCGCGCTGCAGAAGTAACGGTTAAAGCACTAGACCGTGACGGCAACGAATTCACATTCGACGCTGACGACCTTCTGGCTATCTGTGTTCAGCACGAACTTGACCACCTAGAAGGCAAGTTGTTTGTTGATTACCTATCGCCACTAAAGCGTAAACGTATCCAAGATAAGCTAGCGAAGATTAAACGTTTCAACGAGAAACAAGGTTAATAACCGCTGCTATTACTAAATTAGAAGGAAGCCTACCTTGAGTCAGTCTTTAAGAATTGTCTTTGCAGGTACTCCGGATTTCGCCGCCCGTCACTTGGCGGCGTTGTTGTCTTCGGAGCATGAAGTTGTTGCTGTTTACACACAGCCAGATCGCCCAGCAGGCCGCGGTAAAAAACTCACTGCGAGCCCAGTAAAAAACATCGCACTTGAAAACAATATTCCGGTTTACCAACCAGAAAACTTCAAGTCAGATGAGGCTAAGCAAGAGCTAGCTGAATTGAACGCTGACATCATGGTTGTTGTCGCTTACGGCTTATTGCTTCCGCAGGTTGTATTAGATACGCCTCGCTTAGGTTGTATCAACGTACATGGCTCTATCCTACCGCGCTGGCGTGGTGCTGCTCCGATTCAACGCTCTATTTGGGCGGGTGATAAAGAGACAGGCGTGACGATCATGCAGATGGATATCGGCCTAGATACTGGCGACATGCTAAGTATCGCGACGCTGCCTATCGAAGCGACAGATACTAGCGCATCTATGTACGAGAAATTAGCGGGCCTTGGCCCTGATGCGCTTGTTGAATGTCTAGCGGACATCGCTTCTGGCAAAGCAGTTGCAGAAAAGCAAGACGATGAGCTTGCGAACTACGCGAAGAAGCTAAGCAAAGAAGAAGCGCGTATCAACTGGAGTGATGAAGCTGCGCATATTGAGCGCTGCGTTCGTGCCTTCAACCCATGGCCAATGAGTCACTTTGAAGCTGCTGAGAACAGCATTAAAGTATGGCAAAGCCGTGTGGCAGAGCAAACTTCTGATAAGCCTGCAGGTACCATTCTGCAAGCGGATAAAACTGGTATCTATGTTGCGACAGGGCAAGGCGTACTTGTTCTTGAACAACTGCAAGTTCCAGGTAAAAAAGCCATGTCAGTTCAGGATATCTTGAACTCACGTGCAAGCTGGTTTGAAGTTGGTACTCAACTTTCTTAATCCGCTTTTAAAGCTGTTAATTACACAGCTTAGAAAACCTTTACGAGGGCAGAGATGTCCTCATGTATTCAAATAAATATTCGGTACCCCTCATGAATGTTCGCGCTGCTGCTGCAAATGTCCTATTCCAAGTTGTCGATAAAGGCCACTCTCTTTCACACGCTCTCCCTGCGGCTCAAAAAACGATCCGTCCGCGAGACCATGCTCTACTGCAAGAGATTTGCTACGGCGCACTTCGTTATCTGCCTCGTTTAGAGTCAATCGCTAACGAACTGATGGAAAACCCGCTTAAAGGTAAAAAGCGTGTATTCCACCACCTAATCTTGGTGGGCATTTACCAACTAAGCTTCATGCGTATCCCTTCGCATGCCGCGGTTGCTGAAACGGTTGAGGGTACTAAGACACTGCGCGGTCCAAGCCTGAGTGGTTTGATCAACGCTGTGTTACGTAGCTACCTACGTGACCAAGAAGAACTAGACGAGAAAGCCGTTAGCCACAATGCAGGCAAATACGGCCACCCAAGCTGGATTCTAAAAATGCTTCAAGAGAGCTACCCAGATCAATGGGAGCAACTGGTTGAAGCAAACAACAGCAAGGCACCAATGTGGCTGCGCGTTAACCGCCAACACCACACTCGTGACGAGTATGTAGAACTGCTTAAAAACGAAAACATTGAATACACATTGCACCCAGAAGCAGCTGATGCCATAAAATTAGCTGCACCTTGTGATGTTACTTTGCTTCCTGGCTTCGACAGGGGTTGGGTATCAGTGCAAGATGCTGCCGCTCAGCTTTCGGTTGATTACCTAACACCAAAAGATGGTGAGCTGATCTTAGATTGTTGTGCTGCACCAGGTGGTAAAACGGCACACATTCTTGAGCACACTCAAGATACTGAAGTGGTTGCGATTGACTGCGACATCAAACGTCTAGACCGTGTTTACGATAACCTTGAGCGCCTACAACTGCGTGCCGACGTAATTTGTGGTGATGCTCGCTACCCTGAAGAGTGGTGGATGGGCGATAAGTTCGACCGTATCCTACTTGATGCACCTTGTTCAGCGACTGGCGTCATTCGCCGTCACCCTGACATCAAGTGGCTACGTCGTGCATCTGACATTGATGCGCTGGCTGAACTGCAAAGCGAAATTATGGATGCAATGTGGCGTCAGCTGAAAGAAGGCGGCACCATGGTTTATGCGACATGTTCTATCACGCCGCAAGAAAACGTGCTGCAAGTGAAAGCATTCCTAGCACGTACTGAAAACGCAACGCTGGTTGGGTCTGATATCGAAAATCCGGGTCGTCAAATACTACCTGGAGAAGAAGATATGGATGGCTTCTACTACGCAGTTCTAGTAAAACAGGCATAACAACTAACAGCGGCTAAGAATTTATTTCTTAGCCGCTGTTTCTTTCTAGTGCATTATCAAAACAAAGTTAGATAACTAGAATTACCACGGTAAAGAAAAGAGAAAGGCTATGAAGATCATTATCCTAGGTGCTGGACAAGTTGGCGGTACCCTTGCTGAAAACCTGGTTGGTGAAAACAACGACATCACCATTGTCGACCGTAATGCTGACCGACTTCGTGAACTTCAGGATAAGTACGACCTTAGGGTTGTAAACGGTTATGCCAGCCACCCAAACACACTACGTGAAGCGGGTGCGCAAGATGCCGACATGTTAGTTGCCGTAACTAACATGGATGAAACCAACATGGCTGCGTGTCAGGTTGCTTTCTCTCTTTTCAATACGCCGAACCGAATTGCTCGTATTCGTTCTCCTCAATACCTAGAAGAGAAAGAAGCGCTATTCAAATCAGGTGCCATCCCAGTCGATCACCTGATCGCACCCGAAGAACTAGTGACCAGCTACATCGAGCGCCTGATTCAATACCCAGGCGCACTGCAGGTTGTGAGCTTTGCTGAACAGAAGGTTAGCCTAGTAGCAGTAAAAGCCTACTACGGTGGTCCACTGGTGGGTAACGCACTGTCTGCTTTGCGTGAGCACATGCCGCACATTGATACCCGTGTTGCCGCTATTTTCCGTCAAGGTCGCCCTATTCGCCCACAAGGCACCACCATCATTGAAGCCGATGATGAGGTTTTCTTTGTGGCAGCGAGTAACCATATCCGCTCAGTAATGAGTGAGCTACAACGCCTAGAGAAACCGTACCGCCGCATCATGATTGTCGGTGGTGGTAACATTGGTGCAAGCTTGGCAAAACGCCTTGAGCAGAGCTACAGCATCAAGCTTATCGAGCGCAGCTACACTCGTGCCGAAAAGCTGTCTGAAGAATTAGAAAACACCATCGTCTTCTGTGGCGATGCGGCAGACCAAGAGCTGCTAACCGAAGAGAACATCGATCAAGTGGACGTGTTCATTGCCCTAACCAATGAAGATGAAACCAACATCATGTCAGCAATGCTGGCGAAGCGAATGGGTGCCAAGAAGGTAATGGTACTGATTCAGCGTGGTGCTTACGTAGACCTTGTTCAGGGTGGCGTGATTGATATTGCTATCTCTCCACAGCAAGCGACCATTTCTGCGCTGCTTACTCACGTTCGTCGTGCTGATATTGTTAACGTATCATCTCTACGTCGCGGCGCTGCAGAGGCGATCGAAGCCATTGCTCACGGTGACGAAACCACATCGAAAGTGGTTGGCCGAGCGATTGGCGACATCAAGCTACCACCGGGCACCACTATTGGTGCGATTGTTCGCGGAGAAGAAGTACTTATCGCGCACGATAGAACCGTAATCGAACAAGATGACCACGTAGTGATGTTCCTAGTGGACAAGAAATACGTACCTGATGTTGAGTCTCTATTCCAACCGAGCCCGTTCTTCTTATAGCCTTGTTCTCGTAAGTATCTTCTCGCAACCTTCTTCTTGTGAGAACGACGCTTCGGCACAAAGCGATGGTCTATTAAGCTATGGTCAACTTTCGTCCGATATTATTAGTGATAGGGTTAGTGTTATCAAAACTCGCCCTTTTCATGTACATCCCTACATTGGTTGCCTTTTTTACAGGCACCGGTGGCTTCCTCGAGTTTGGTCAGTCGGTAGTGATCACGCACATAGTGGCGTTCATCTGCTTGAGTTTAGGCCGTTCAGCTAAGTTCCGACTTGGGGTACGGGACATGTTCCTGATCACCTCTCTGGTATGGACGATTGCCAGTGCCTTTGCTGCACTGCCGTTTGTCTTCATCAACCACATCAGCTTCACCGACGCCTATTTTGAAACCATGTCTGGTATCACCACGACTGGCTCAACTGTATTGAGCGGCTTAGACAGCATGGCACCAAGCATTCTGTTGTGGCGCTCTATACTGCAATGGTTAGGCGGCATCGGCTTCATCGTTATGGCGGTAGCGGTTCTACCAATGCTCAACGTCGGTGGTATGCGCCTGTTCCAAACCGAATCATCAGATTGGTCAGATAAAAGCAGCCCACGAGCAAAAACGGTCGCGAAGAACATCGTGGCGGTTTATCTGGTTCTGACTGGCTTGTGCATCATTAGCTATCTGTTTGCAGGCATGGGCATCTTTGATGCGATCAATCACGCCTTCACAACACTGTCGACGGGTGGTTACTCAACATCAGATGGCTCAATGAACCACTTCTCTAACAGTGCTCACTGGGTGGGAACCCTGTTCATGTTCCTTGGCGGTCTGCCGTTCTTACTGTTTGTTAGCGCACTGCGTGGTAGAAAACTCTCAATCCTCTACAAAGACGCTCAAGTGAGAGGCTTCACGTATCTATTCTTGGTCACCAGTGCCGTAATATCGACATGGCTGGTGGTTAGGGATGACTACACCATCATGGATGCAATGCGTGTTTCGATGTTCAACATAGTGTCAGTCGTCACCACAACCGGTTTTGGCTTAGAAGACTTCACCGCGTGGGGTGCACTACCGACTACCTTGTTTGCGTTTTTAATGATGGCGGGCGCGTGCTCAGGTTCAACCTCTGGTGGTATCAAGATCTTCCGCTTCCAGATCGCGATGACCATGCTTCATAAGCAGATGATGAAACTGATTCACCCGTCGGGCGTGTTTGTTCAACGCTACAATCAGCGACCGGTGAATGACGATATTGTGCGTTCACTAGTCGCATTTGGTTTGATGTTCTTTATTACGATTATCTTAATTGCAGGTGGCTTGAGTGCGATGGGGCTTGATCCCGTGACCAGTATATCTGGCGCTATCACAGCCGTTGCCAACGTTGGTCCTGGTATGGGCAGCGTTATCGGTCCAACCGGGAACTTTGCTCCACTGCCCGACGCCGCTAAATGGTTGCTAAGCTTAGGAATGCTGATGGGGCGACTCGAGATATTGACGCTCATTGTTCTATTTTTCCCAGCCTTTTGGCGACGTTAACCAAGCACAAAATCAAGGAAACAGAGATGAAATCATACGTACTTCTCGCTAGCGCATTGCTCGCAAACTCAGTATTCGTAAGTTCTGCCTTTGCTGATCAAATGGTCACCTTGCCTGATGGCAAGCAAGTGTTACTCAAAGATGATTTTACTTGGCAATACGTGGCACCAAAGCAAACGGAAGCAGCAACGACAACATCAGAGACTGCAGTGCCTGTCGTAGCCGTACCTGTCGCAACGAACACGCGTGGCACTACGATTGTGGTTAATAGTAAAAAGCCAAGCTTACAGCTGTCTCAGTCAGGAGTGGATGTTGTACTGGGTGCAAGTCGCTATGAAGATGGTGAGCTTATCATTCCGACAGCCATCACTAACCAAGGCACTCAAGCTGTCATTTTGGTATCACTTAACATCAGCGTATTTACTGTAGAAGGCGAGTTGTTGGCAGAAGAAAAAGTTGCAGTGTGGAAATCAATCAAACGAATGGCCGACACATATTTGCGACCAAAGACGGGTGAAGAAGGCAAGCTCATCAAGCTCGACCTAGAACAACACCCTGAATATCAGATTAAAGCTGAGATTACTGAGGTACTGGCTCGCTAAACCGGAGTCACGTACAAATAAATAGCGAAGAAATGGCAAGCGCAGCCCGCCAACACAAACAAATGCCAGATAGCATGATTGTAAGGGATGCGTTTTGCCACATAGAAAATCACACCCAACGAGTAAATCACGCCACCGAGTGCTAGTAGCACCAAACCACCCATCTCGATATTCATCGCCAGTTGATAAACCACAATCAGCGATAACCAACCCATCGCCAAGTAAGTCACCAATGACAAACGCTTAAATCGGTAGACGAAGGCAATCTTCATAATGATTCCGACTAGCGCGATACCCCAAATCACTGCCATCAAACCCATCGCCAATGGTGTTCTTAAACTCACCAATAAAAATGGCGTGTAACTGCCCGCGATCAATAAGTAGATCGCACAGTGATCGAGAGTTTTCAGTAATCGCTTGGTCTTTTCTGTGGTGATCGAGTGATAAAGCGTGGAAGCGAGAAAGAGTAGGATAATACTGCTGCCATATACCGCCATACTCGCAATAGTCAGTATGTCGGCTTGATGGTCAAACGCACGAATCAGCAGCAGGATTAAACCAACCACGCCAAGCACAACACCCAAGCCATGGGTTATCGCATTGGCGCGTTCTTCGATGTCACTGTATTCGCTCGCCGATGATGCAGACATGATTATCCTACTAGAGTAAATGTTCGATTTGCCTAGTATTGCACATTAAGCTTACACGTGTAAGCTTAAATTTTTATGACATCTTTTATGACATTAATAACGCCTAAACGGTGTGATGAAGCTAAGGTCTCTAAAGCTACAGAACCAAAGAGCTAACTAAGATGCGTTGTCTAGATACTCAAGTACCATCTTGCCCGCATCTTGTGGTGACGTATCCAATGGCACACTCAATTGACGCTGCAGTTGGCCAATGCCTAACAAGCTCGCCAACATACCTTTTGCACCATCGCGATTACGGTCTATCTCAAACCACAACTTAAGCTCGGTTTCATCACGATGAGCAACCACTTCCAGTTCACGCCAGCGGCCATGATATGGACCAGTGGTAGGGACAAACTCAAACTCTTGAACAAATGGCAGTTCAAAGCCCTCTACTGCTTCGCACTCAACTTGGCGAATGCGCAGCCCTTGAGCTTCAAGTTCATTAAAAATACCATCGAGGAGTGCATCAGGACGAACCGTTAAGATGTCTTTATCCGATGGATCAATCGCCATCGCAATATCAAGCCCGGTTTCAAGCCATACTTTTGAGTCACCAATCGTGACCGGAGTGTTCAGCGGGACATCAAATTCACATTCAAAATCACGGGTTTCACCCGGCTGAATAACAAAGGCATACGGCAGGCTCCATTTGGCCAACGAGTATGTCTGGTGCATTCGACGTGTTTGACCGCCCTCTTGCCTTTGCGAGTTCATGGTAACTTCTTTGACGTAACGACAGCACAAGTTGAGATCGATGTTGTCGATCTCTTGTGGCTGAGCGCCACCATAGACATGCACAATAATGCTCGCCTTCTTGCCTGGATAAAGCACTTCCTGTTGCAATACAGAATCCACCTTGGCAGATCCAATTCCAAAACTTGCTAACGTTTTCTTTAAGAACGACATATGCACCTCCTTTAAAGCATCATCTTAAGCCTGAAAGAGGTTCAAACTCAAATATACTGCTCACACTATTTTAGCTCTAATATCGTTTAATTATCACTCAGGCGTCGATCGATAACTTAGATAGTGATAATCTAAGCCTTGATATGCATGCATATCATTATCCTGATTTATTTTTCGGATTGGCGAAAGCCAGACGAGTGACTATTCAAGTAATTGAAGCGAAGCTCATGATAAGTCAGGCCATTAGATTGGCAATGGATATGCCTGACCGTTAGGTAAATTAATGCGCCCAACAGCTGTCAGGTTCTCGCACACCAACCGTAGTGCGATGCGTCGTCGTAGTGGCTTTGTTGCTGCTCCAACGGCTAAGAAATTGGCTCCTACAATGACTCTCGTTCAGAAGACTGCTTTATTAGCACCGACTGCAACAAAAGTAATTAAAGCCGCTTAACGAAAAGCGCAGTTTTTACTGCGCTTTTTTCTTGCCCGGTCCCATCTTGAAATGTCTTTACACATTGGTATTCCCTACCCGATTTGATACCTTAACCACAAATCATTATAAAATTTGTGGAGAAGTAAAGTATGAAGTGTCACCGCATTGAGGAACTGCTTGAACTGATGGAGCCTGAGTGGCAGAAAGATCAAGAGCTTAACCTATTAGAGTTCATCATTAAGCTTTCAAACGAAGCAGGCTACCAAGGCAAGCTTGAAGAACTGACTGACGATGTTCTTATCTACCATCTAAAAATGCGTAACAGCGAAAAAGATGAAATGATCCCAGGTCTTAAAAAAGACCAAGAAGATGATTTCAAAACGGCAATTCTAAAAGCGCGTGGCCTTCTTTAATCGCCTATTTGGTTAGAACTCAATTGCCGTATAAATAAAACAATCAATTTCGAAAAGCGACCACTCGGTCGCTTTTTTGTTTCTGTTCGCTATTTTTTCGTCACAACTGTTATGACTTTTGTTGTTAAAGGTTGATAGCGTTAAAGAAATGAGAACAAGATTGTCGCTATAATCGCCATCCATAAGAATCTTCTAAAATAATAAGAGTGAGTGCGATAACAACAAATGCACCAAGCTCAATTTCAACGGGTTCTCTAAACCATACTTTCAAGTAATGTCGTCATGCCCGACTTAACCGGGCAAACAAGCCACAAAAAGGATAGTCCATGAGTCAGGATAAAATCGACATCAAAGATGTGACTCCTAAAACCTTTAACCCAAAAACACATAAAGGTAATGGAGATCGATTTAACCCAAGTAACCGAATCTATGTTCGAGAAAGCAAAGGTAAATTCCAACAACTTCGTCGTTACGGCGGTTGGTTCTTACTTTTACTTTTTGCGCTTATCCCATGGATTCCATTTGGTGAACGACAAGCGATCTTGCTCGATATCGGTAGCCAGCAGTTCAACTTCTTTGGCACCACGTTGTACCCACAAGATCTGACCCTACTCGCCATCCTATTTATGATTGCTGCGTTTGGCTTATTCTTCATAACCACCTTCTTAGGGCGAGTCTGGTGTGGTTATTTATGCCCGCAAACCGTCTGGACCTTCATGTACATCTGGTTCGAAGAGAAACTGGAAGGTGCTGCCAATAAGCGAAGAAAACAAGACTCGGGCAAACTGACGAGCAATTTAATTCTCAGAAAAACCATCAAACACATCGCGTGGTGGGCGATTGCGATTGCGACGGGCTTAACCTTTGTCGGTTATTTCATCCCAATCAAAGAGCTGGTGGTTGGCTTCTTTACCTTTAACTCGTCTTTCTGGCCGGTGTTTTGGGTACTGTTCTTTGCTGGATGTACTTATGCCAATGCGGGTTGGATGCGTTCAATTGTTTGTCTGCACATGTGTCCTTACGCGCGTTTCCAGTCGGCAATGTTCGATAAAGACACCTTCATCGTTGGTTACAACACAGAACGTGGTGAAAGCCGTGGCCCTCGCTCTCGTAAAGCCGATCCAAAAGAGCTTGGTCTAGGCGACTGTATTGACTGTAATCTGTGTGTACAAGTGTGCCCTACGGGTATCGATATCCGTGACGGCCTGCAATACGAGTGTATTAACTGCGGCGCGTGTATTGATGCCTGTGACAACACGATGGAGCGTATGGGCTATGAGAAAGGCCTGATCAATTACACCACCGAGCACAGACTTGAAGGTCACTCGACCAAGGTAATGCGTCCCAAGCTGTTGGGCTATGGCGCTATCTTGATCGTGATGCTGGGCTTGTTCTTCGCCCAAATCGCGAGCGTTGATCCTGCCGGCCTAAGTGTTCTGCGTGACCGAAACCAACTGTTTAGAGTCAATAACCAAGGGTTGGTTGAAAACACCTACACCTTGAAAGTGATCAACAAGACTCAACAAGAGCAAGAGTACAAACTCGATGTTAGCGGACTGCCCGATTCTATCTGGTATGGTAAACAGACGATTACTGTCGATCCAGGCGAGGTTTTGAACCTACCTATCAGTTTGGGCGCCGACCCAGAAAAACTGAGCTCACCAGTTTCGACAATTCAGTTTATACTCTCGGATAATGAAGAGTTTACGATGGAAGTCGAAAGCCGCTTTATCAAGAAGCTCTGATACCCGCACCGTAGTGCTTGGTATAACAACCCAATAAATGGAAAAAGGCTCAGTAATGAGCCTTTTAATAAATCTTAAGTTATTGTTTTTAAGATAAAATAAAAACAACAAAGCCACAAAATGACCACAACAAAAAACCCACTAGCAATAGTGGGCTTTCTTTTTAACTCTTTGGAGCACTCCCCCAAAGCAACGAAGTATCATTTCCTAACAAGCCAGCCACATAATCTATACCGCCATGCTTAACGGTAAGAAACACACCGCTATACGTACCATTCATTGAAGCTTGAGCACATGACACAGCGTTTGCATTGTTGACGTTGAAATACGCGCCGTTGCGTACAAGGGTTCCTGTGATTGTACAAATACCATTTACAGTAAAAGAGCCATCAGCATTGATTGTCCATGTACTACCATCGCTAAGGTTTGTATGAGTACCTACAATCTCAGATAGTTGCAAAGAATCAGACGTTTTATCCATTGAGTACGCTAGATTGCTTCCATTAAAAACCGCAGTCAGTGACACAGAATTACCCGTAAAATTAGCAGTCATTTCCTGACTACTACTTTTAAGGAAACTTGATGCATCAGCGTACGTTACGCCCTTAGTTTTCATCTGCTTTTCTGTCGTGGTTGCACTATCAGTAAAGTAAACACCATTATTCGCAAAGTCACCCACCACCAAATTATTAGCAGAACGCGAAGAGTCGACTACCATCACAGCTAAGTCCGCTGTATTGACATAAATCCCACTGCCCGAAAATGAACTAACACTACTAGGGGTAGAGCTTCCACCGCCCCCGCCACCACAACCGATTAGTGATACAGACGCTATTAAACCAACGATTAAGCCTTTATTTTTCATTTATTCATTATCCCTATTTGCATATGCGCACAAAATAGTATCAAACAAAAACAATAAAGCCCACATAGGTTAGTGGGCTTTATAAAACTAAAAGACTTTAGTTTCCAATCGGATAAGTCGGTTGTTATGTCGCCAGAATATAGCAACGATGATTAACATTGAGGGAGGTAAGCCCATTGACGTGAGATACTGCAATAGTTCAACCATTTACACCCCCTAAACGTTTTTGCAGCCAGTGTTCAAAGGCAACCCGCACCATTCGACGAAAACCGAACGTATCAACGTAAATCATCCCTAGCGCATACCAGTAATATTCTGGTACACCATCCAATGCAGCAAAACCCGCATCAACGATATGCGCCCAATCAGGGATAAACGATAGCCCTAGCGGTAAGGTGGTCAGAATCAATAGATATTCATCTTTCCAGCCTCTCTGCTTAATGCTCAGTTCATCCAATTTCGCCGCTGATTCATCACCGGATTGCAGTCGTTTGATTTGAGCATCTAACTTAGCTTGCTCTAGCTTGTCGTCACGCTCTTGCGCCTTGTGCTTTGCTTCCTGCTTTTGCTTAAAGTACCCGACTCCCTCAGTGAAAAGGGAGGTAATTAATCCAATCATAGCCAACCTTGCTTCTTTAAGAATTTGATTGTGTAAGCCGCTACCACCGCACCAACAACGGTGACGGCGATTCGTTTCGCGTCACCTTTGTTCATCATCGGTAAACAGCCTTATCCAGTTCGATGTGTGGACCATCTTTAAAAGACTTCCAATCACCGCCCCACTTGATAGGCACACCCAATTCACGCGCGGCCTGTTTAAACGCCCAACTTACTTGCTCGTAATAACTAAAGCCCCAAGTCACTTTTCCGTTTTCGTCATAAACAACAAAATCGATGGCATGGCCTGTTTGGTGTCGACTCTTGCGAGAATAACCGTCCAGTTGGCTTGCCCCTTTTTTGAATAGAACGTTTTGTTCTTCCGCTGTACGTTTGCCAGAGGTGATACCAAAATCAAACGGTGAAAGCTGAATAGCGCGGTGAACCACGGCTTTTAAATCGCGGTGAACCCCACCCATTCGCGCTTCACTACGCGCAGACAGTGCCCATTTAGAAATGGTTTCTTTTTTCATAAGTAATAGCCCTCCAATGGCTAAACAGACGCTTGCGGCAATGATGGTTTTTGAGGCCATACCACATCTTCCGGATTAGTGAACGTTTGAGGGATATCGCGTAGAGCTTGGCGATACTGGCGAAATGGGGTTGCATCTAACTCCATATCCATTGCTGAGCTCACAAGATGGTCAGCATCAACTAATAGCCCACCTCGCTTGTTAATAATGTCCAGCCATTTTTCACCAACCAAACCACGACGAGTTACAATTGTCATTTCCATTTCATTAAATCCTTATTCGTGTAATCCGTTAATTTTTCGGACAAGCTCAGTTTTTGTGCTATATAACAAACCGTGCTTTTTCGATTTGGGAAAGTGACCAGCACACAAGGTAGGTAATGCTAAATAAACCACATCACCAACACTGGCAGCAGAGAAGTTAATATCCACATGGAAGTAAGAACCAACATTATCCGAACTGGTCTGCATGTTGATTTGCTTCCATGTACCGCCCGTATCCCCACCGAGAAAACTTAATACCGCATCACCTTCAATCTTCGTATAAGCCATGAACGTACTTGCGGGGGCGTTTTTAATATGAGGGTCAGGGACAACAAAATCGACACCAGCAATATCCATAAAAGCAGTATCAAGAACGGTCAGTTTCATGATGTTAAATGCTTTTGAAAAATGAATTGTATCCCGCCCTATCCCCATATAATCCAACAGCGTTTTTGCTTCTGGATGTCGCATCGCAGGATCGGCACCGTTAACAACAGGTATCATCTCAACCTTAAAGCACTCGTTACGGTCGTTGCGAATACCCGCCCCAATTGGGTAAGTGTTTGCATCACCACGAGCATTCGCTGGCAATGTCTTGGTATCAATAAAATCACCGTTGTAATTCAACGCCGTAAAGCCCAACTCAGCACGAACTGTTTCCGTATCAACCCGCCCAATCGCCGCCAGCGCTTCATTATCGACTTGGCTTTTCTTCGCCGCCCACTGGCTATTTACATTCACCATAAACGCATCAAACGCCGTTTCCATTTTTCGAATAGCACCGCCCTTGATGCTATCTAGTAGGTTTCGGGCTTCAGTCACCAGTTGCCCGATTGCCGTAAAATCACTCATTGAGCTCTTTCTCCATTTCTTCCGCTACGTCCTGTAAGCGAGGGAGCGTATTTGCTGCCACACTATCTGCCAGTTCGTGAACGTCATTATCTGAATCGAAAGCGTGACGCTGTATAGATACCACCGCCGCACTTAATGCCACCTGATTGCTGTAAACGCCTTGCATCATTTCCAATGCGTCTACTTGCTCAGGCTGTAGGTTTTTTAGGTGTTCCGTGAGTGGGTCGCATTTCACGACCACTCGACGGGGCATGATGTGGCTCATCGGTGAACCTCCATCATTGCCAGTTTTAAAGGTTGATTAGAGTTGTTGTGCGCCCAAAGCTCACCACCACCCGTAATCGTAATTCCTGCAGGGGCTTGTCTGTCCCCCATAACCGGAAGCCCGACCACGGCAGAAACATTGCTATCACCAATCATCGCTTCTACTTCCGTATCGCTAATGTTTTGGATAATCGCCTCTAGTCGTGTAACTGAGGCATTGAACAAACGTTTCTTTTCATTGGGGTTAATAAGCAAATGGTCACGACTGATAAAGCGTTGCGCCGTTTCTTGTCGAGTGGTCACGATTGAACGAATCTCACTGACTGCCAACGATTGAGCAAACTTCACCTGTGCAGGTGGGGTAGTTTTTAGATCACGTTTAGTGAGTTGGTACACCACTCGAATTGACGCTGCATGAGGGTTAGAAATTTCAAGCTCTTTAAAGCTTTCAATATCTAACGTATCTCCCGCATCAACACGAATTTGCTCGCCGTTATCACTGCGAACATAGAGGTACTCTTGAGATTCACGGACAATCAGCCACTTATCAGAACCCACACCAAAACGTTTAACTTCATTAGCCTGTAAGGTTAGCTGTTTCATTTAGCCCCCTTAAAGGCCGTTGCGACCATTCCCACACCTGCTGCCACTGCAACTGCAATCGCAACTTTTGACATTTCGCCAGCACTGCCTGTTTGACTGCGTGATGCGGTATTTTCTGCCATAACCAGAGCAGCGCGGGCGTTCTCTCCCGATTGTGCAGCCATGGCTTTAATTGCGGACGTTGTATCTGCGCTGTTCTGTCGCATATTGTCCATTGCCTTTTGACTCACAACGCTGTTTTCTTTCATTGAGTCACGACTAAAATCGAGAGCCTTTGATAGAGACTCTTGACCAGAACTCAAAGCAGATTTAAGCGATTCGTGATTAGCCTTAATTGCTTCTTTGCTAACACTTTCATTTGATTTAAGGGCTTCTTTGCTCACGCTCTCGTTTGACTTGAGAGCATCACGCCCAAAACCTAATGATTCATCAATCGCCTTTTCGTTGGCTTTAAGCGCATCAGAACCCAATCGAGCCGCTTCTTTCATAGCAGCACTATTGCTGTTCATCGCACTTTTTGCGATTTCTGTTGCTGCCTTAACCGAACCATGGTCAGTCACTGAAATATTGCCGACATTGCCGTTAACACCAGAAATAACAACACCGAGGTTATCCCCACTAATGGCACTGGTGCCGCTAGTATTGGTTGTGTTTGTAACGTTCTTACTTGAACTACTGCCACCGCCACCCATTAGCACCCCTCCCATGTGAGTGATAAAACCGATTCATGCTCTGTCTTATCTGCAACAACGAAACCAAAAGCTTTAAGGATGCGTTCCATCCCACGGCGCACCGTGTGATATTTAATTGAGCGATAACCTTGAGACTTCACCGCCTCAATAATGCAAGGAGCCGCTTTCACTAACCCCTTGCCTGTCATAGCCAAAATTAAATACTCGTTATCACTGGTAACCAAACCAACAAAACGAACAGAGACACCCGCACCTTTTAAGTGGTAAAAGCTCGCCTGTTTATTACTGACTGCTTCACAACAAAATTGATATTCAGCCTTGGCACAATGCACCCCGTTAAATGCGGATTTAATCAGGGCAAACTGTGCCTTAATGTCAGCGCGAGTAGGTTTAATTAACATGAAATTCATTTTTTAAACGCCACCCACGCAATACCAAGAGCCAACAAGACAAACGGCAGGTTTTGAGCAAGGCTTTGCCCCGCACTCCCACCAAAATTGATAGCACCATTACGAATGCCACCAATCGAGTTAGTCCCTGTTGCCTCACTAGGGCCAGCCGAACCACCTCCGGCACTGATAGGCATAGAACCGCCCGCGCTTAAACCGCCGCCGATACCCGGTATCATTTGCCCCCCTTAATGACTCGATAAGCCACATAACAGCCGCCACTTACCGCCGCGACTTTTAATAATTTCGTTGCACCTGAACCAGACCAAAAGCCCGCCCCAAATCCAACTCCGCCCGCAACCAGAGGAAGAAGCACAATCAATGGCATACTTCCCCCTTACTTTTTCACTGCAATAACCAACACCGTAAGCAATAACGCGACACCCAAACCGCCACCGACATACAACAATGTTTTGTCAGTCGTTTGGGGCAGCGGTGAGCCTGTCACCGCGTTGCCATGATTATCTTTTACAGGCTGTTGGGGTTGCTGAGTCGTACCTGCGTTTTTCGATGAGTCGTCTTTGGTAGCGGTATCAATCAAGTTACCCATACCTTCACCTACATCATCCAAAAGCCCAGACCCAAATTCGGTTAAATCATCCCAAAAAGCCAAAAGTCACCCCCCTACACTAAATCAGGGCGAACAACTTCCACTGACTCAACAATAATTGGAATAGAGCCGACTGGCTGATTGGTTTTCACTGTGAACTTAAGCTCCGAGCTATGTGCTGTTGGAAACAGTTCATCAATGTAAAAACCGCGCATGATTGGGTCGAAATGAAAGCAGCCCGCTTGCCAAAAACGGCGATTGCGTTTTGCTCGCATATCTTCCAAAGCTCGTGAAGAGTCAAAGACCTTCACAAAGTCACGGTAGATTTGCAGCGTATGAATTTCATCACTTAAAAAGTGCATGCGGCGAACCAGTTGAAGCGGGCCCGAAACAAGATCAAGAAACTCATTTTCTGTAGAGCTTGCTTGCATGGTTTGCTTTTTGATTTTTGGCACAACCACACGTGCAGGTTGACGCGCTGAAACGGTCGCCCATGCTTGCAATTGAACCTTGGGTGCATTCGCTTGAGAGGTGGAAGCAATTTCCACTTCTAGCGTAATGTTATCGCCCATTTCCGTTACCAGACCTGTGTAACGAACGCCGTTTTTCGTTTTTGCTGTGATATCAGACAGTGGGATTGTGAAGAAACCATCTACCTGAGTCAGACCTTTGTACGCTTCTAACTTCTTGATGAACTCACCATCTAAAACAATGATTTCATCTGCATTAAGTGTCAGCGTGATACGGCGCAATTGTGCAGCAGCAAGGTTGGTCTCAAGAAAGATTTCTTCATAAGTAGGACCAATCGGAATAGTCAGCGTTGCTTTCTCGCCGTAATCCGCACCCGTGAAGGAATTGAGTTTAGTTGGAGCAGACATTGATAATTACTCCCTTAACCGATGGTATCTTCAACAGCGTCAACGTTGTTTGAAGCCCAAACCACGCCAGCCGCCACAACGGATGCTACAAGAGCAATAACCGCGAGTTTCTTCGGTGTAAAACCTGCCATTTCTTTACCTATAAAAAAAACCGCCCAACATTAGGCGGCTTTTACTTAAACAGGCTATTGGGAATCGATTCCTAATAGTTATTGGGAATCGATTCGGAATAAATGGGCTTTGTGTCACAATTTACCACTTAATCACCCCTTTCTTGAACGCTTTACCGTCTTGTAATAGGTACTCAAGTGGATCAAGTTTTTCGATATCACTTGCAGGGATTCCGGTCATTTTTTCCAAATACACAGCACTAGCCTTGGTCTTTTGCATCATCACACAGGCGTGCTGACAGTTATCGATAATGGTCTTTGAAACTTCCTGACCACGTTGAAACAGGTTAATAGTATGCAGGTTAAACTTACGACCTAAGCGCAATATTTTGCCATGATAGCCCGTTGCTTTACCTGCATTTTCGCTATGCTCCGCGACCTCTTCACAGATGATTTTAAGCGGTTTTTTGTGCTTACCATTCCCCATAGCCCAAACCACTTGGCAAAACTTATCAAAGTCTTTGGTTGTGGTTTCGTGAGTCGGTTGATAGGCAATCTTAAAGCCTTGTTTTGTCTTACGACCTGCAATCAGTGCGGCGGCAAACTCTTTAATGTTGGAATAACCGCGCACCACACGCCCTGCAAGCTTTCCACTGTAATCGCCCATTGGGTCAAACATGGCTACTTGGTCAGTATCTTTGATAAAGAGCTTTTTGGCAGCGGAGGTTTTCCCGCTGCCACTCATACCAACCGCAAACACATGACCATTTTTAAGGGCGTTATTTGGGTTAATTGGCTGCATTTATTGTGCTTCCTCCGCGGAATCTGTTACCTCTTCCGGTTGAGTAATTTCTTTCGCCGCATCGGATGCCTTAAGCATTTTGATTTGTTGGAATGACGTAAAGCCTAATGAACCCGCCGCGACCAGAAATGCAAACTCTTCTTTGTAGGCTGCTAACCATGGGGGCATTTCACCGCCATATTTCACAAACAAAGGTGCTGCCGTACTTGCCACGCTTTCGGCCTGTGATGGGTCAATAGCAAAGTCTTTATGTCCAAACTGTTTTAGCAATTGCTCAGACACTCCAAGAATTGCCATTACAGACGCTGAGCCTTGCGCTAGAGCTTGCGCATTATCCGCTTGTTTAATATCAGCGGTACTAGGGTCAAAATCTTGCTCATCACCCAACTGTTGAAGCAATGCCGCTTCATCTTCCGTTGTGTGCACATCTTCATTCACTTCAATTTCATTTACTTCTAATTCGCTTTCCATTTACGCCACCACTTTGATTGTTTTAACTAGACCACCAAACACCAACCCCATAAGAGCACCGATACCCACACACGCCGCCGTTCCGATTGGCTTTGATTCCGTATCTGTATTGGGTTTCGGTGTTGGCTCTGGATTGGGTTTAAATTCCCCTTGATTGACAATCGGTTTAGCCTCTAGCTTTGGAGCTTTTAGCTTTTCGATATCTGATTGCACTTCTTCAAGTGATTTAAAGGCATTCATTTCCGCTTGCATTGCCTTACCTGTACGAGTATCAGGACCACACTCACAACGACCATGAACATAAGCCGAACGTTTCCCTTTACCTTGCTTGATTGCCTTTGGTGTTAAGCAAGTCGAGCACACTACATACCCTAAGATTTCGTTTTCATTTTCCATTAGCTATTTTCCTTTTCTAATGCGTTTAGACGTTGGTTAAAGGCTTTAAAAAGCCAAATGGTTTTCATTAGCCAAGGCTTAATGAAACCGAAGCCTATCGGGGGCTTATACGCTTGCGACTCCGAATCCATTTCATTCAGTAAACGAGTGGTTTCGCTTTGTATTGTTTTTTCCGTCATTGGATTACCTGTTGTCGATAGTATTGCTCTACTTCGTTCATGGCCTGACCGAGTAGCTCTTGTTGAATTTCATAAGGTGGTATTGGCGGCAAGTCCTGATTGAGCAGACTTAACCAGTTAGCCTGATTGACTTGCCAACGCTTAAACTCTTGTTGGTAACGGTCTTTTGCTTCAAGGCGTATATCATCTAGATACGCATCCTCTGTCGTCATACTCCAACCTCTAGCCCCTGCCGCCCACTCTAAGAATTGATTAGCTTTTTGTTCGCAATCCTCGCCCTCAAAGCTAATTGAAAATTGATTATCTGAACTGGCAAACACGCCGCGACTGCTTAAACGTTCCTTTTGTGCTCGAATTTCGCCATCTATCTGCTTTATGAGTCTATTTAGCTTGACGACTGCCCCGACCTTTTTAGCTTTTTTATTGATAGCAATGGCTTTTTTGGTTTCTTCTTTTTTGGCTTTCTTGCGAGCAATTTCGCGCTTAGTTGGAGCTTTCCATTGCTCTAAACGATACCCACACTCTTTGATAATTCCCGTCATATTGGAAACGTCAAAGCTTGCCAACGCCTCCCACTCAGGGGCACGACTGCAACGAGCAATGTTATAGCGATTACCTTTAATCAACCCTTGGTCAGCATTACCACCTTTAGCGGCATAACCAATTGCTTTGATGAGATAACCCGCCGCCGCTTCTTTGTGCTGAATACGTTGAAGATTAGCCATACCATGCCCCCAAAGGCGCTCAACACGTTTCGCCCACCCTTGAAAATGCTCTTTAGGCACGTGGTAATTCAATAGAATATGAACGTGTGGATTTGGCTCACCGTTTTCATTCGCAGGACATTCAGCAACCCAAACATAATGAAAGTCGAAAGGCTTTTTCGTTGCGCCGTGTAATTCTTGGGTATGTGTTCGAACCTGCTTGTTTTCGTCTTTCGTTTTCCAGATAGCTTTAAGTGGTCGCCCTTGGTTCCCCTGAACAACCACCTTATTGGTTAGAGAAAGTTCACCAACCTCAGACGGTTGATATTCAAAACCGCGCTGATACATTTTTTTAAGACCATCAAGAAAACGAGATACCTCTTTGCCTATGGTGGTTTGAATAGGGCAATACGCTAAACCCTCATCGGTCAACGCTTCACCGCCGAACAAATGCTTTCGCTGTTCTTCGGTAAAAGTTAAGGTCAGGAACGTAGTAAAACCGCCATGACAAGTAGCTACATATGCACCCGCCTCAAAGATTTTCTTAACTGCGTTTGAACTTAATTTTTCAGTGAAACGCTCACCTGTTGGTGATTGCGGCGCATCGCTTGGGCTTGGGTGGTAAGTGACTTGCAATTTCACTTGTTGAGCCCACTCTCTTTTGAGCAAATAGGCGCGACTCTGTCCTTTAGGGATGTAATCAAGGCGATTGCGGTCTTTATCTCGCACCCATCCGACTTGTGGCGCGTTTTGTTCAGTTCCGTAGTGCTGTGACTCCACATGAACACTTTGTGTTTTTGAGCGCGGTTTTAGACGGCGTGAGCGGGTGATAAAGCGGTCTAAATGGCGTCTTTTTTCGTGTCGGACTTTGCCGCCCTTTGACAAGCCTAGTGTCTCCACGGCTCCGCCGTGCGCTCCGCGCCGAGAATTGGTGAAATATTCAGGAGTGATTAACGTAAGTTTTTTATCCTGAACTAATTGCCAAATTTCCGCTGATTCCTTGGTGTTATGAAAGTGGACTTGCTCCATTGCATGTAACTTACTTTGCTCACTTTCCATCCAATCAGAATTTTGAGCACTAAAAAAACCGCTCTCGATAGCGGCTATGTTTTTTTCAGTTGTCGCAACGTCTTGCGCTAAGGCTGTCACATAGCCCACATCATGCGGACTAAGAATATTAGTAATCTCTCGCTCAGCTTGCGGCTCGTATAAGTGATTCACGCTAAAGTCTCTTTGTGCTTAATGGCTTGAAGTCGTGCGGCTTTTTTAAACTCAGCCTGACCTTTTCGGCTAAAACGGTAATCTTTCCCGCCTTTAGAGTGTGAGTTGTATCCATTCGGAAACCACTTAGCCTTAATGTCGTTTAGGGTTTTAAGTCCTTGCTCAGTTGGCATAACCCCTCCCTAAGAATCACATTCAGTGTGGTGAATACGAGTCGCGTCAGTCTTTTTATCAAGGTTGCGATAACGCTGTCGTCTTAACGCAGCTCTTAACTTTCTGGTCTGCATTACGTGCGTTAGCATAGTCTCTCTAGTGCCGCAATTAGCCCATCTTAAGTTGCTCCCAACTAGCCTAAAAACATTGCCGGCACGCTTACTGCCCAACTCCGACTCTAGAAGCGATATATCGACTTTTATACCCGTAATAGAAAATGTGCTCATTGCGGTTTTTATACCCGCCGTAAAATTACGAAACTCTTTTGATGTTTTCATCATTGCCCCCCTTAAATCGCTGAACGCCAGTCTTGATATTTAGACGCCTGTTCTTCTGCTAACTGGTCAATAGCTCGCATATTGATTAACACTCGACGTGCATCACTTGAGCTTTCACGCTTCAAAAGTGGAAGCTGACCGCGCTTAACCTGCATTCGGACAGCATTCAAAGACAACCCTGTTAGGTCTGCATACTTTTCAGGCGTCACAAAAGACCCATAAAAACCGTTAACTTCATTCATTTCTGTTTGTTTATGACCTACCATGACTTAAACACTCCAATAGTTAGTTAAAGAACCAACCAAGTGGTTCGTTAAGGTTCTATTGGATTTAAACATATTTATTGTGGTTTTCAAAGGTTCTTAAGGGTAATTATGAAAGAGTGGATAATGAGTGATTTGTTAATTGAGCTAGAAGGGATGCCAAACTCAATTACGGGGATAGGACAAAAAGCAAGAAGAAACAAATGGTTAAAAAGAAAAGCCATTGGTCACGCACGTGCTGTTGAGTACCATATTTCAAATTTTCATCCCGACATACAAAAGCAAATAATTGAGAAGTTAGTCACAAACCCTCTTGAGCGTGAAAAACTATTAAAAAAAGACTGGACGATACCACCGAGCAATGCGCATGGCTTAAGGCCACTCGATGATTTTGAAGATTGGGCGAAGCTGCCTGTTTATGATGTACACGCAGCAGCAGGGGCAGGAGCCTTGATTGAATCAGAGTATCAAATAGGGGTTTTCAGCTTACCCGTTGAGCTACTTCACGAATACGGCCTTAAGCCTTGCTATAGCTCTATTATTTTTGTCGATGGTGATTCAATGGAGCCAACGTTAAGCCACAAAGACAGGTTACTTGTTGATATTCGAGAGCAACAACATCCTGTAGCAACTGGCGTTTATGTGATTCGCATAGATGAAGCTGTTTACGTGAAGCGTTTACAGTGGGATATAGAAAACGGCCTCTACAAAGTAATCTCTGACAACCTGAGATACCCTGCTTTTAGTATCAACCATCAGAATGGGCGAAATTTCAAAATAATAGGTAAAGCGGTTGCCCCTGTTATGAAGAAGATCATATGAGCGTTAAGAAAGACGGCGAAAAATGGCTTGTTGATTTAAGGCCATCCGGAAGAAGCGGCAAGCGTTTTAGACGTAAGTTTGATAAAAAGTCAGAGGCTTTAGCCTATGAGAAACACATACTTTCGACACATCACAATAAAGAGTGGTTAGGTCTACCCGACGACAAACGGCTACTCTCTGAGTTAGTCGAAATATGGTGGATTAAGTCAGGCCAACTTAAACGAACGGCAAGCAACTATAGAAAAAAGTTAGACCTGGTATGTCGTGAGCTTGGTAATCCACCCGTCAATAAAATCAATAATGCGATGGTTAGCAATTGGCAACTGAATAGAATGTCTAAAGGGCAAAGCGCAAATACAGTCCGCCGATTAACATCGTGTCTAAGTAATGTTTTTACTGTACTGATTGAAACGGGTGACTTCAACGCACCTCACCCGTTAAAAGACCTCAAACAACCCGCCCCTAATCGGTCTGAAATGACTTATTTAACAACCTACCAAATAGATGCGTTGTTATCAGCGGTACAATCGCACCCTGAACTATCCAAGATAGTAGACATTTGTTTGTCTACTGGTTCACGGTGGAGAGAAACCGTAACTCTAAAGCCAATGAACCTAAGCCCCTATAGGATTAGATTCACCAACACAAAAACAGGCAAGCCTCGAACTGTTCCTATTAGTGAAGAGTTATATAAAAAGTTGCAAACCAATGTAAGTGGAAACTTGTTTTCATATGACCCGCAAAAAGAGCTATATGAGATTATGGATTCATTAGAGTTCAATTTACCGAAAGGGCAAAAGGTTCACGTATTACGGCACACTTTCGCGAGTCACTTTATTATGAACGGCGGTAACATTCTTACGCTAAAAGAAATCCTAGGCCATGCTAGTATTACCCAAACAATGGCTTATGCTCATTTAGCACCAGACCACCTAATTGACGCGGTAAAACTTAACCCACTAAGCAGGTTAAGAGATCCACAAAATGACCACACTCACGACCCAAAGCGACCTATTACCACATAAGACGGATTGTTAAGTGATTGTATTTAATGGCTATGAACCATTACCACCCATACTAAACAACTTGGGAAACGCTCAGTAATGAGCCTTTTTTATTCTATGACGATGCAAGCCTTTAACTTTGATAACCTGACTCCTGACTTCATGTGGTACGCACTGGAGAGCATCGGAGTTCGCGCTGAATCCGGGCTTCTCGCTCTCAACAGTTACGAAAACCGTGTCTATCAGTTCACCGATGAAGACCGTAAGCGCTACGTCGTTAAGTTTTACCGTCCACAACGCTGGAACAAGGCACAGATCCAAGAAGAGCATGACTTCGCACTCGAGCTTATCGAACAAGAGATGCCGGTTGCGCCTCCAATGCGAATCAACGGTGCAACCTTACATGAATACCAAGGCTACCTATTTGCACTATTTGAAAGTGTTGGCGGCAGACAGTATGAAGTTGACAATCTAGATCAATTGGAAGGCGTAGGACGCTTTCTTGGTCGTATTCATAAAGCCAGCGCGGGAAGAACATTCCAGCATCGCCCGACCATCAGCTTAGATGAATACCTTTATCAGCCACGTAAGATTCTAGAGAACTCTCAGTTTATCCCGACGCACCTAGAAAATGCCTTCTTCAATGACGTTGACCTTCTGATCAAAGAGCTAGAGAGCCAGTGGCCGAGCAACATTGAGAATATCCGCCTGCACGGTGACTGCCACCCTGGCAATATTTTGTGGCGCGATGGGCCAATGTTCGTCGATCTTGATGACGCACGTAACGGCCCTGCGATACAAGATCTGTGGATGCTGCTCAATGGCGAGCGCCAAGATAAGCTGATGCAACTGGATATTTTGCTAGAGAGTTACCAAGAGTTTTGCGATTTTAATACCGCACAACTGAAACTAATCGAACCACTACGCGGTCTACGTATGGTGCATTACATGGCATGGTTGGCGAAACGATGGCACGATCCTGCGTTTCCTCTGGCCTTCCCGTGGTTTAATGATCCGAAATATTGGGAGCAACAAGTACTTGCTTGTAAAGAGCAAATTGCTACCCTGCAAGAGCCACCACTTTCGTTAATGCCTCAGTGGTAACAGCAATCGCAACATACAACTAGATAAAAATTCAAACATAATGGAGATTGGATAAATGAAAAAGCTATTCGCATTTTTCTCATTGATCATGTTGAGCCTTACCGCTCACGCTGCGAAATTTAACGAAGGTGAACACTACAAAGTTCTCGACCTAGAAGCATCAAAAAAACCAATGGTGACAGAGTTCTTCTCTTTTTACTGCCCACACTGTAATAGCTTTGAGCCAATCATCCAGCAGCTAAAACAACAGCTACCTAAAGACGCTAAGCTACAGAAGAACCATGTTTCATTCATGGGTGGCAACATGGGTCTGCCAATGAGCAAAGCTTACGCGACAATGATTGCACTGAAAGTTGAAGATAAAATGGTGCCAGTGATGTTTAACCGCATCCACACAATGAACAAGCCACCACGTGATGAAGAAGAACTGCGTCAAATCTTCCTAGACGAAGGCGTTGATGCGAAGAAATTCGATGCTGCGTATAACGGCTTTGCTGTAGATTCTATGGTTCGTCGCTTCGACAAAGCATTCAAAGACAGCGGCCTTTCAGGTGTACCCGCTGTTGTGGTTAACAACCGCTACCTAGTAGAAGCTCAAGGTATCAACTCTCTTGATGAGTACTTCGAGCTCGTGAACTTCTTATTAAAGAAGTAAGCCATTGATGAAAGGAAGCTTCGGCTTCCTTTTTTTTTGCTAGTTCAAAAATCATTATTGATAAATAATTAACCTGGAAGTTTAAAGCTTTACTGCTATTAATAACCCGTCCTAAGAACCGGTGGGCAAGGAGCCCTTGAATGAAAATAAAAATAACTCTCTTGGCATTGAGCGTTGCGGCTTCTCCCGCTTTTGCCAAGCTTGCAGACCAACAAGGTTTCAGTGGTGAAATCTCTCTCAATACCGGGGTTACCTCTTCCACCTCGAACTTTAATACCGATGCTGATAGCAATCTTTCATCCACAGATCAGAAGGCTTCTTCGGAAAGCTCTTTTCTGGTTGCTCCTTTAGGTAGTGTTGCTTATACCTTTGGTGAAAAGCTAAACCATCAGGTATACACAGGTACCGCGCGAGATGATGTAGCAACAGGTACTGTAGTTCTCGAAGTCGGTTACAAATACCAACTTGAGTCAGGCATGGTGATCGACGCTTCACTGCTGCCAACCATTATGTCTGGTGAAACTTGGGCTGATCCATACAACACCACATCAGCTCGCACCAAGACCGATGAAACTGGCAATGCGTTTCGTTTGAAGCTAAGCAACATTGCGGGCTCAGCTTTCTCGCTAGACATGGCCTATGCGACCAAAGATGTCGACAAGGATGATATTCAAGATCAAGAGCTCAAACGAGATGCCAATACTCTCTACTTGAAAGGTCAATATCGCCTGCCACTTAGTCGTACCATGATGCTTATTCCATCCGTCATCTATCAAACACGTGATGCTGATGGTAAAGCTGAATCTTACGACCAATTCGGTGGTGAGGTAAGCTTGTTTGGTGGCATGGGGCGTCACAAGTACGCACTAACAGCGGGTTACAACCAACGCTCTTACGATGCGAGCAACCCGATCTACGACAAGAAACGCAGCGACGACAATATCAACCTATTCGCCGCCTATGAGTATGATCAATTCATGGATTGGGAAAACTGGTCGTTTATTTCACTGGCAGGCTACGGCACCAGCGACTCGAACATTACCTTCTACGACGAGTCTCAATATATAGTTTCAGTTGGCTTGAACTACAAGTTCTAACCTTAGCGAGTATGAACTGCAATCCAACGAAAGCCTGCATCTAAGCAGGCTTTTTCTGCTTGCTAGACAGCTTGAGCCGTGAGTTGTTTCAGCAAGCGATCCATCGCGCGATAGCCTAGCGCTTCTGATAGATGTTTCTTTTCGATCTGCTCGTTACCGTCAAGGTCGGCAATGGTTCGTGCCACCTTAATAATTCGATGATAAGCACGAATCGATAAACCCAAGCGATGTAGTGCTGTCTCAAGAAACTCTGCATCTTCGCGTCGCAGTGGGCAATACTTCTCAATTTCTCGGCTACCTAACAGTGCATTCGATTTATGGTTGCGAGATAGCATTAACTCTCGCGCCTGCCTAACCCTTTGCTTAACTACTTGAGTGGTTTCACCGCGATCACCGCCTTCGGCCAACATTCCTTTTGGCAACAGAGGTATCTCCAATGACATATCGAACCTATCCAGCAAGGGCCCAGATAAGCGATTGAGGTAACGCAGGATGATCTGTGGGTTGGCGCGCGCCTGGTTACCTTCGTAATAACCCGTTGGACTTGGGTTAAGTGCACCGACCAATTGAAAACGCGCAGGAAAACGAGTCTTGCCCGCAGCACGGGAGATAATGATCTCGCCCGACTCTAGTGGCTCTCGTAATGAATCAAGCACCTTGCGCTCAAACTCCGGCATCTCATCTAAGAACAATAAGCCGTTATGCGCTAAAGAGATCTCTCCGGGGCGAGGCACCGAACCACCACCCACTAATGCCGCCATTGAACTGGAATGGTGAGGAGAGCGAAAAGGTCGTTGCTTCCAGTTGTATTGATTGATTTCTTGTTGCGTTAACGAGGCCACCGACGCGGTTTCCATCGCTTCGTCATCACTCATTTCAGGTAATAGGTCACGCAGTCGAGAAGCGAGCATAGTTTTTCCGGTTCCGGGTGGGCCAAGAAACAATAAGTTATGATTCCCAGCAGCGGCTATCTCTAGAGCTCGCTTGCCTTGTTGTTGGCCGATAATATCTTGTAGGTCGCGAAGCACTGAAACATCAGCCTGATGATGTTCCGTTCTATATAGCCCAAGCTGAGCCTGTCCACACATGTCAGCACAAACCTCCAACAAGGTTTGTGCAGATTTATGCGCTCCCTTGCCCACCAGCGCAGCCTGATCACCGTTATGATGTGGGACAACTAAGCATCGCTCTACACTGTCGGCGGCTAACGTCGCAGGCAAAACGCCCTTTACCGAGCGAAGTTCTCCTGACAATGCCAACTCACCGATAAATTCATGTTGAGCTATTTTTGATGTCGGAAGCTGATCTGACGCCACCAAAATCCCAAGCGCGATGGGCAGGTCAAAACGGCCACCTTCTTTGGGCAAATCGGCTGGGGCGAGATTAACCGTGATTCTTTTCGATGGAAACTCAAAGCGAGAATTGATGATCGCGCTTCTCACTCGGTCTTTAGATTCCTTGACCGTTGTTTCAGGTAGACCCACCAGCGTGAAGCCAGGCATTCCGTTGCTTATATGCACCTCAACGGTCACTTCTGGCGCCTCTACACCCACACTAGCTCGGCTATGAATTATCGCGAGTCCCATAACTTTCCTTTGTCTTTGATTTAAAAGTATTCGCTCTGGATATTCGTTGCTCACCAAAGCGATAAGGTTGTTATATAGCTTGGTGGAATGGTATTTTAATGTGAAAAAAGAATGACATTTCCCTTGTCATGCGGCAGATTTGTGTGATAACACTAGAGATGTAGACATTTACTGAAGACAATAAACGAGAAAACTCGAATATTATGATTTTTAACGCTCGCATTTACGCACTGATTAACCTGATTATCGTAGTCATTATTAAGACTGCGCGGGGGCGAGTGGGAAGAAAGTAACCACGAATTAGAAAAAACCCCCGCACTGACAAGTCCGGGGGTTTTTTCTAATTTAAACATTCGATTTTTATATTTTTGAGCATTTTCGGCTTTGCCGATTTACAGGAAGAATGGGAGCACAAGATGTGCAGAGACAAAGGAAACAGTTACCAAAATAAAGGTAATACGGGAGAATTCCGATGAAAGGCGCAGAACTAGTCGTATCCGCACTCAAGCAACAAGGAATTGAGACCGTATTTGGTTACCCCGGTGGTGCCATCATGCCAATCTACGATGCACTCTATGACGGCGGGGTTGAACATATCCTATGTCGCCATGAGCAAGGCGCCGCTATGGCCGCGATCGGCATGGCTAGAGCAACACAAGATGTCGCTGTTTGTATGGCAACCTCGGGACCAGGTGCAACCAACCTAGTCACTGGCCTTGCTGATGCCTTTATGGATTCAATCCCATTGGTTGCTATCACAGGTCAGGTTGCAAGTTCCCACATTGGTACCGATGCATTCCAAGAAATGGATGTGATTGGTATGTCTCTGTCATGTACTAAACACAGCTACCTAGTAACTGATATTGAAGAGCTAGCTCCAACCCTCGCTGAAGCGTTTGTGGTAGCAAAGTCTGGCCGCCCTGGCCCGGTTATCGTCGATATCGCTAAAGACGTTCAACTAGCAGAAGCACCTGTTAACGCTCTTCCTGAATTTACTCCACCCGCAATTCCTGTTGCGACAACTGATGCCATTGAACAGGCACAGTACTTTTTGTCTCAAGCGACCCGTCCTGTTTTATACGTAGGTGGTGGTGTTCAACTTGCTAAAGCAACCGATGCGGTTCGTGAGTTTTTACGCCTAAACCCAATGCCAGCAGTAAGCACACTGAAAGGCTTGGGCACTATCGAACGTGACGACCCACACTACCTTGGCATGCTGGGTATGCACGGCACTAAAGCCGCTAACCTTGTGGTTCAAGAGAGTGACCTGTTGATTGTTGTCGGTGCTCGTTTTGATGACCGAGTAACTGGCAAACTCGATACCTTTGCGCCGCATGCTAAGGTTATCCATATCGATATCGATGCCGCTGAGTTCAGCAAACTGCGTCTTGCCAATGCGCCAATTCGCGGTGACATCAACAAGATCATGCCTCAACTAGAGCTAAGCCAAGACATCTCCTCTTGGGTTCATCACTCTGAAGGTCTTCGTAGCTCATTCAAATGGCGTTACGACCACCCTGGTGATCTGATTTTTGCTCCACTGCTGTTGAAGCAACTGTCAGACATGATGCCAGCAAGCTCTATCGTATCGACTGATGTGGGCCAACACCAAATGTGGGCAGCTCAGCACATTCAGCCTCGCGATCCACAGAACTTCATTACCTCTGCCGGTTTAGGCACCATGGGCTTTGGCTTGCCAGCTGCAATGGGTGCATCGGTTGGGCGTCCTGACGACCAATCTATACTTATCTCTGGTGACGGCTCGTTCATGATGAACATTCAAGAGCTTGGCACATTGAAGCGTCGTCAGATCCCAGTGAAGATGGTACTGCTTAATAACTCTCGTTTGGGCATGGTTCGCCAATGGCAATCGCTGTTCTTTGATGGCCGCCACAGTGAAACTATCTTAGATGACAACCCTGATTTCGTGATGCTCGCGAAAGCGTTCGATATCCCGGGCAAAACCATCACTCGTAAAGAAGAAGTAGAACCAGCATTGAAAGAGATGCTAGAGAGCAAAACCGCTTACCTACTTCATGTTCTTATCGATGAAGAAGAAAACGTATGGCCACTAGTACCGCCAGGTGCTTCAAACAGTGAGATGTTGGAGAACACATAACATGAAAAGATACCTATTAGACATCAAAGCCGATGATAAGCCTGTACTACTAGAGCGTGTTCTTCGTGTTATCCGCCACCGTGGCTTCATTGTTAAGCAAGTTGCGGGCACTCAAAACCACGAAAGCAAAGTGGCGAGTGTTGAGATCATCGTAGACAGTGACCGTCCGATCTCGTTCTTGGTAAACCAAATCGAAAAGCTGTGGGATGTACGTACCGTTGACGTTATCTCGATCAGCCGTAATGAACTGCCAAACAACAACTTACAACAAAAGATAAACGCATAAGGAACCGCAAACATGACAGCTAAAACAGCAGACTATATTTGGTTTAACGGTGAGATGGTTCCTTGGGCAGAGGCGAACGTTCACGTCCTGACTCACGCAATGCACTACGGTACTTCTGTGTTTGAAGGTGTTCGTTGTTACAACACACCAAAAGGGCCGGTTATCTTCCGTCACCCTGAACATGCTAAGCGCCTAAAAGACTCAGCAAAAATCTATCGCTTCCCTATTCCTTACACTGAGGAAGAAATTATGGAAGCGACTCGCGAAACGCTACGCCAAAATAAGCTAGAGTCAGCGTACATCCGCCCTCTAGGTTTCGTAGGTAACGTTGGTTTGGGTGTCTGCCCGCCAGAAAATACTGAGATGGAACTGATCATCGCTGCTTTCCCTTGGGGGTCTTACCTAGGCGAAGAAGCACTAGAAAACGGCGTTGATGCAATGATTTCTAGCTGGAACCGTGCCGCTCCAAACACGATCCCAACCGCAGCAAAAGCCGGTGGTAACTACCTATCTTCACTATTAGTTGGTGGCGAAGCTCGCCGTCATGGTTACGATGAAGGCATCGCACTGAGTGTTGATGGTTACCTTTCTGAAGGGGCTGGTGAGAACATCTTTGTGGTACGTAACGGCGTGCTATCCACACCACCAGCGACCAGTGCGATTCTGCCGGGTATCACGCGTGATTCGATCATGACACTAGCAAAAGACATGGGTTATGAGATCCGTGAAGAGAACATTGCTCGTGAAGCGCTATACCTTGCCGATGAAGTATTCATGACAGGCACAGCGGCGGAAATCGTTCCGGTTCGCAGCGTAGACAAAATTACAGTAGGTGAAGGCAAACGCGGTCCTATCACTGAAAAAGTTCAAGCGGCTTACTTTGGTCTATTCAATGGAACCACTGAAGATAAGTGGGGCTGGTTAGACTACGTTTACCCAGCAGACCAAACTTCAGAAAACCAAACGCAAACAACTAAGTAAGCAACAGCCAAATATTTTATAAGGATTTAAGCAATGCCAATCTATCGTTCAGCAACGACTACCCACGGACGCAACATGGCTGGTGCGCGCGCTTTATGGCGTGCAACTGGCGTTAAAGATGATGACTTCGGTAAGCCAATCATCGCAGTTGTAAACTCTTTCACTCAATTCGTACCAGGCCACGTTCACCTTAAAGATATGGGTCAATTGGTAGCAGGTGAAATCGAGAAAGCGGGCGGTATCGCTAAAGAATTCAACACCATCGCAGTTGATGATGGTATCGCAATGGGTCACGGTGGCATGCTGTACTCACTGCCATCACGTGAGCTTATCGCAGACTCAGTAGAGTACATGGTGAATGCTCACTGTGCGGATGCGATGGTATGTATCTCTAACTGTGACAAAATCACTCCGGGAATGATGATGGCTGCAATGCGCCTTAACATCCCAGTGATCTTTGTATCAGGCGGCCCAATGGAAGCAGGTAAAACCAAGCTTTCCGATCAAATCATCAAGTTAGACCTTGTTGATGCAATGATTCAAGGTGCCGATCCAACGATTTCTGATGAGCAAAGTGAGCAAGTAGAACGTTCTGCGTGTCCGACATGTGGTTCTTGTTCAGGTATGTTCACGGCTAACTCAATGAACTGTCTAACTGAAGCGCTAGGCCTATCTCAGCCTGGTAACGGTTCTATGCTAGCAACGCACGCTGACCGTGAAGAGCTATTCATCAATGCTGGTAAGCGTATCGTTGACCTGACTAAGCGTTACTACGAGCAAGATGACGCATCAGCACTGCCTCGTAACATCGCGAACCGCGCAGCCTTTGAAAATGCAATGGCTCTAGATATCGCAATGGGTGGCTCGAGTAACACCGTTCTTCACCTATTGGCAGCAGCTCAAGAAGGTGAAGTCGACTTTGATATGGGTGATATCGACGAGATGTCTCGCCGCGTTCCACACCTATGTAAGGTTGCGCCTTCAACACCTAAATACCACATGGAAGACGTTCACCGCGCTGGTGGTGTTATGGCTATCCTAGGTGAACTAGACCGCGCAGGCCTACTGAACAACCAAACTCGCACTGTACTTGGCCTAAGCATGCAAGAGCAGCTAGCTCAATACGACATCATGCAGACAGAAGACGAAGCGGTACTTAAGTTCTTCCGCGCGGGCCCAGCAGGTATTCGTACCACCAAAGCCTTCTCACAAGATTGCCGTTGGGATCGTCTTGATGACGACCGTAAAGAAGGTTGTATCCGTACTAAAGAGAATGCATTCAGCCAAGAAGGTGGCCTAGCCGTACTTTCAGGCAACATCGCCGTTGACGGTTGTATCGTTAAGACAGCAGGTGTTGATGAAGAGAACCTGAAATTCCAAGGTCCTGCTATCGTATTTGAAAGCCAAGATAGTGCTGTTGATGGCATCTTAGGTGGCAAAGTGAAAGCGGGCGAAGTGGTTGTTATTCGTTACGAAGGTCCTAAAGGTGGTCCGGGCATGCAAGAAATGCTTTACCCAACCACTTACCTAAAATCTATGGGTCTAGGCAAGTCTTGTGCTCTATTAACAGATGGTCGTTTCTCGGGTGGTACATCGGGTCTGTCTATCGGTCACGCTTCTCCAGAAGCAGCAAGTGGCGGTGTGATTGGTCTAGTAAACACTGGCGATATCATCACTATCGACATCCCTAGCCGTTCGATCACACTTGATGTGCCTGAAGCTGAACTAGAAGCGCGTCGTGTTAAGCAAGACGCACTAGGCTGGAAACCAGAAAACCGTCAGCGTGAAGTGTCTTTCGCACTGAAAGCTTACGCAAGCATGGCGACCAGTGCCGACAAAGGCGCCGTGCGTGATAAGTCTAAGCTAGAGGGCTAGTCTATGAGTGATGACACGGTCAGTCCCCAAAAACAAACTGGCGCAGATTATCTGCGTCAGATCCTGAGAGCGCCAGTTTACGAAGCCGCAATCGTGACACCTCTGCAAGAGATGCCTCGCTTAAGTGCTCGCATTGGTAATCAGGTTCAGCTAAAGCGTGAAGACCGTCAGCCGGTCCACTCGTTCAAGCTACGTGGTGCCTACAACATGGTATCAAGCCTTTCAGAGCAACAGAAAGCCGCAGGTGTGATTGCAGCATCGGCAGGTAACCATGCTCAAGGTATGGCGCTGTCCGGTTCTAAGCTTGGTATTCAAACCACGATTGTGATGCCAAAAACCACACCAGACATCAAGGTTGATGCGGTACGTGGCTTTGGCGGTAACGTAGTTCTACACGGCAGCAACTTTGATGAAGCTAAAGCTGAAGCAGAACGCCTTTCCGCTGAACATGGCTACACCTTTGTGCCTCCATTCGATCACCCATTGGTGATCGCCGGACAGGGCACCATGGGTATGGAAATGCTTCAGCAAAATGGTCACATGGATTACATCTTTGTGCCTGTCGGTGGTGGTGGTTTGGCTGCGGGTGTTGCCGTGCTAGTTAAGCAATTGATGCCGGAAATAAAAGTCATCGCGGTTGAACCTGAAGATTCATCTTGCTTGAAAGCAGCACTGGATGCCGGTGAGCCAGTAGTACTGGATCAAGTCAGCATGTTTGCCGATGGCGTTGCGGTTAAGCGCATTGGTGAAGAGACATTCCGTCTGTGTCAGCAGTACATCGATGGTCACATTGCCGTGTCTAGCGATGAGATCTGCTCTGCGGTCAAAGACATCTTTGAAGACACTCGTGCGATTGCCGAGCCTTCTGGTGCGCTTGCTCTGGCTGGTTTAAAGAAGTTTGCAGAGCAGAACCAACTGCAAGGCAAACAACTGGCAACTGTACTTTCTGGTGCTAATACCAACTTCCATGGTCTGCGTTATGTCTCTGAACGTTGTGAACTAGGTGAGAAGCGAGAAGGTCTACTTGCGGTTACGATTCCAGAGCGACAAGGAGCATTCCTAGAGTTCTGTAATATTATTGGTGGTCGAGCGGTAACTGAGTTTAACTACCGCCACAACGACGAAAGCCTAGCGAATATCTTCGTTGGTGTACGCCTACAAGGTGGTCAAGAAGAACTCGAACACATCATCAATGACTTACGTGAGGGCGGCTACCCGGTTGTCGATCTCTCTGATGATGAGATGGCAAAACTGCACATTCGTTACATGATTGGTGGCAAACCATCAAAACCATTGAAAGAGCGCCTATACAGCTTCGAGTTTCCTGAATACCCAGGAGCATTGATTAAGTTCCTTGATACCTTAGGTACCCATTGGAATATCAGCCTGTTCAACTACCGTAACCACGGCGCTGATTACGGCCGTGTATTGTGTGGATTCGAACTGGATGATGATGATTTAGCTCAGTTCTCAACACATCTACGAGAGCTTGGCTATCAGTGTAAAGATGAAACCGATAACCCTTCCTACAAGTTCTTCTTGTCATAAGAGTTAACGACCGAATCAAAAAAGAGCGAGTATTTACTCGCTCTTTTTATTGGTGCTGATTCAGCTCAAGCTTGAAAAGGATCTTCTTGTAAACAGATCATTAGATCGCCTTGCGATGATCCAACCAATCTTGGTGAAGTTGCTCACTCGATCCTAGGTACTTCACCATCCATTCGATCAGTTTATGGTTATCGTCTTTTCGCCATACCAAACAACAATGACTCTGCGGACTCGGTTCAGGCAGTATTTTCTCCACCAGCAGGCCTTGTTCGATAATTGGCGCGGCAATGTGCCTTGGCATATAACCCACTCCTACTCCATTTTTAAGACACTCTATGGCGCTATACCAGTTGGGTAACAACAGGCGTCTTTGACTTGAGTAGTGACCTGTGTGTCGCTTGGGGAGCACACTAGAGGTATCGTCCAAACATATCGCGGGATACTGGCTAACAAATTCTTCGTTGAGGTTTTGCTCTCGCACACACGGGTGACTTGGCGACATTACAAACGCCCAATCTAGGCGTCCCATATCTTTAACCTCAAAGTCGCCACCGACCGGTATCGCTGAGGTTGCGCCAATCACAATATCCGCTCTGCCCTGTGCAATCGCTTCCCAAGAGCCATTAAACACCTCCATGTTGATCTGAAGCTCTGCAAACTCAAAGGTTTGGTAGAACTCTTCAATCATCGGCTTCATTTTGTCGAGCTTAACCACGTTATCGAGCGTCAGACGCAAGGTTTTCTTCCAACCTCGAGCTGCTCGACGAGTCTGGGCACTGACCTCTTCCATTTGCCTCAGTAGTGCACGCGCCTCTTCAATGAACAGTTCACCTGCCGGAGTGAGCTCAACCTTTCTCGGTAAACGCCTGAAAAGCAGCACATCCAGTTCTTGTTCGACCTGTCTGACACCATAACTGATCGCCGAGGGCACTTTGTGCAACTGCTCAGCCGCCGCGGTAAAACTGCCCAAGCGCGCTACCGTATCGAGCATTTCTAAAGAGGATTTAGAGAACATAAGCCTTCAAATTTTTTGATTGATAACCACATATTTTAGCGTTTTATTTTATCAGGTCTGAAAAATAGAATGTCAGCATAAATAAACAGGGGCTTTCACTTCTGTATATCAAACAATTTTTTTGATGATAAAAACATCACTACCTTTAGCTTAATGGCATCTTATGAATATTTCTAAATTTCAATTGGTCTACCTTGCAGTTCTTTCAATGCTTGGCTTTATTGCGACCGATATGTACCTTCCTGCATTTAAGGCAATGGAAGTTGATTTCGCAACCGGCCCAGAGCAGATTGCCCTGTCTTTAACGGTATTCCTTGGCGGTATGGCAATGGGTCAGCTTCTTTGGGGTCTGGCGAGTGACAAGTATGGTCACCGTAATACGCTGGCGGTTGGTCTTGTTATCTTTACTGCAGCTTCATTCGGCTTAGCATTCAGCACCGAGGTATGGCATCTACTGACACTGCGCTTCATTCAAGCGATCGGCGTATGTGCTCCTGCGGTAATCTGGCAAGCAATGGTTATCAAGCGTTACTCACAAAGCAGTAGCCAACAAATTTTTGCAACCATCATGCCTTTGGTTGCGCTATCTCCTGCATTAGCACCTCAGCTAGGTGTGTTACTGGCGGATAGCTTTGGCTGGCACAGCATCTTCATCACATTAACCTTGATGGGTGCACTGCTAGTGGCGACAACAATGGCTCAACCAAAAGAAGCGCCTGAAGTAAAACAGACATCGATTAAGACAGACATCAAGATGTTGCTTAAATCAAAGCCTTACATGGGTAATGTTTTAATGTTTGCATCAGCATCTGCCGCGTTCTTCGCTTACCTAACGGGTATGCCAGAGATCATGGCTCAGCTAGGTTATGAAGCAAAAGACATCGGTTTGAGCTTCATCCCACAGACAATCGCGTTCATGGCGGGTGGTTACTTCGGTAAGCAAGCGGTGAAGAAATATGGCGATGGTGTTGTACTAAGAAATCTTATCGGTTTGTTCAGCGTAGCAGCGATGCTTATCTTTATTGCATCACAATGGGAACTGACGTCAATCTGGCCTCTACTAGCACCTTTCTGTTTGATTGCTGTCGCAAACGGTGCTCTTTACCCAATCGTAGTAAACCGTGCCCTATCAAGCGCTAAACAAAGCCCAGCAACAGCTGCTGGCCTACAAAACAGCCTGCAAATCAGTATCAGTGGCCTATCAAGTGCATTGGTCGCAGCAATGGCGAGCCAAGCACTAAGCGCGACGGGTATTGCAGTTGTGATCTGTTTGGGTGCATTGTGGGTTGGTTATATTGTTTCGAACAAAGAGCTTTCTGAACACTTCGCGACACCAGACAACTCTCGAGTGGTCGCTGACGAGAAACAAGACTAATTTCTGGATTAACGAAAACAAAAAAGAGCGAGATTACTCGCTCTTTTTTTATATCTAGATAAATAAGAAAAAGCCAGTAGCGGTACTACTGACTTTCATTTAAATCATCTTATTTATTAAGAGACTACTTTTTCTTAGTCGGACGCTGCCAGTCAGCAATCTTACGTTCTTTCGCACGGCTGATAACCAGCTCATTTTCAGAAACATCGCGTGTTACGGTAGAGCCAGCTCCAACGGTAGCACCATTACCAATCGTAACAGGCGCGATTAATTGGCTGTCTGAACCAACGAATACGTCATCACCAATTATGGTCTTAAACTTATTCGCCCCATCGTAGTTACAAGTAATTGCACCCGCACCCACGTTTACGCGCTGACCAATTTCAGCATCCCCAAGATAAGTCAGGTGGTTGGCTTTAGAGCCTTCGCCAAGGCGAGTGTTCTTCACTTCAACAAAGTTACCGACGTGCGAATCGTTACGCATGTCTGCACCAGGGCGTAGGCGAGTAAATGGACCAACCGTACAGTCTTCACCAACAGTCGCTCCTTCGATTACGCTGTATGGACGAATAACTGTGTTGTCATCGATCTCACAGTCTTTCAGCACGCAGCCAGTGCCGATAACCACGTTATCGCCAATGCTTACGCTGCCTTCGATGATAACGTTAGTATCAATCTCAACGTCCATACCGCACTGCAGTTCACCACGCAGATCAAAGCGGCTTGGGTCGCGTAGCATCACGCCTTGCTTCAATAGCTTATCGGCTTGCGTAGCTTGGTAAGCGCGCTCTAGGCGAGCCAGTTGCGAACGATCGTTAACGCCTTCCACTTCAATTGGGCTTACTGGGTGTACCGCTTCAACTGCACGACCTTCGTCGTGAGCCGCAGCGATAACGTCAGTCAGGTAATATTCACCCTGTGCGTTGTCGTTGCTTAGACCTGACAACCAGCGCTTCAGATCGCCACCAGTCGCCACCATAACGCCGGTATTGATCTCTTTGATAAGCTTCTGCTCATCCGTTGCATCTTTCTGTTCAACGATAGCCACAACAGGGCCATTACGACGAATAATACGTCCGTAGCCCATCGGGTTGTCTAACACGACAGTAAGTAGCGCGATGCCACCGTTTGGTTGAGCGTCTAATAGGTTTTCAATGGTTTCAGGTGAGATTAGTGGAACATCACCGTAGAGCACCAATACTTTTTCATCATCAGCGAAATGTGCAGATGCTTGATCCACAGCGTGACCTGTGCCGAGCTGTTCAGCTTGCAGTGCCCAGTTTACAGATTCTTCAGCTAAGGTAGCCTTCATCTGATCACCACCGTGGCCGTAAACCAGGTTGATGTTTTGAGCGCCTAGACCATTACATGTATCGATAACATGCTTCACCATTGGCTTACCCGCAAGTGTGTGCAGAACCTTTGGTGTGTTTGAATACATGCGAGTGCCTTTGCCCGCCGCGAGAATTACCGCGCTAAACTTCATTGTAAACCTATCCAACGTTATTTTTATTAAGCCGATATTGTAACCGTTTTTGGGCAAAAAATTAAATCGCAATAACCATTTAACCAGTAGTGATACGTAAAAGAAGCATTTTTGAGAATCTAAAAATGCAAAAAGGCGACCCTTAGGTCGCCTTTATCTCAGAGTCTGTAATCTTAAAAAGATTAACGACGCTGTTTTGTCAGTTCGATAACTCGTAACTGAGCAATGGCTTTAGCCAGTTCACCGGCCGCTTGTGCGAAGTCTATGTCGCCATGCTGATTTTGGATATTCTCCACAGCCTTGCGTTTAGCTTCTTCCGCCTTTGCTGCGTCTAGCTCTTCACCACGGATAGCTGTATCAGCCAGTACAGTCGCTGTACCAGGCTGAACTTCTACCATACCACCAGAAACATAAATAATTTCTTCGTGGCCGTGCTGCTTAACAATACGCACCATACCAGGCTTGATAGCGGTCAGCAGTGGAGTGTGACCATGGAAAATACCAAGCTCACCCTCACTACCGGTCACCTGAAACGTCTCAACAAGACCAGAGAAAATTTGTTTCTCGGCACTTACAACGTCTAGGTGAAAGGTTATTGCTGCCATATCGCCTCCTAGTTAGCCTTATAGCTTCTTAGCATTCTCGATAGCTTCGTCAATTGCACCACAGTACATGAACGCTTGCTCTGGAATGTCATCGTATTCACCAGATAGAAGACCTTGGAAGCCACGTAGAGTCTCTTTAAGAGGTACGTAAATGCCTGGGTCACCTGTAAATACTTCCGCTACGTGGTAAGGCTGAGTTAGGAACTTCTCAATCTTACGAGCACGAGATACAACTTGCTTATCTTCTTCAGATAGCTCGTCCATACCTAGGATAGCAATGATATCTTTCAGCTCTTTATAGCGCTGAAGAGTAGACTGAACGCCACGAGCGATGTCGTAGTGCTCTTGTCCAACTACCAATGGATCCAGTTGACGTGAAGTAGAATCTAGCGGGTCGATCGCAGGGTATAGACCCATAGATGCGATGTTACGGTTAAGTACAACCGTTGCATCCAAGTGAGCGAACGTTGTTGCTGGAGACGGGTCAGTCAAGTCATCCGCAGGTACGTATACCGCCTGTACAGACGTGATAGAACCAGCTTTAGTTGACGTGATACGCTCTTGTAGAACACCCATTTCTTCAGCCAGTGTAGGTTGGTAACCTACCGCAGAAGGCATACGACCTAGAAGTGCTGATACTTCAGTACCTGCTAGTGTGTAACGGTAGATGTTATCAACGAACAGTAGAACGTCACGACCTTCGTCACGGAAGCGCTCTGCCATTGTTAGGCCAGTCAGGGCAACACGTAGACGGTTACCTGGTGGCTCGTTCATCTGACCGTAAACCATCGCTACTTTTGATTCTTCAGGTTTTTCGATGTTTACAACACCTGCTTCCTGCATCTCAAAGTAGAAATCGTTACCTTCACGAGTACGCTCACCTACACCTGCAAATACAGATAGGCCTGAGTGTTGAAGTGCGATGTTGTTGATAAGTTCCATCATGTTAACGGTCTTACCTACACCAGCACCACCGAATAGACCGATTTTACCACCCTTAGCGAATGGACAAATCAAGTCGATTACTTTAACACCAGTTTCTAGAAGAGCTGTCTCGTTAGACTGCTCTTCATAGCTTGGAGCTTCACGGTGAATGGCGTAATGCTCTTCAGCACCAATCTCGCCACACTCATCAATCGCGTCACCTAGGACATTCATGATACGACCCAATGTCTTAGTACCTACTGGTACTGAGATTGGAGCGCCAGTATTTTCAACTGTCAAACCACGACGTAAACCATCAGAGCTACCCATTACGATTGCGCGAACTACGCCACCGCCAAGTTGTTGCTGAACTTCAAGAACTAGACGTTCTTGTACTTCATTAACATTCAGAGCGTCGTATACACGAGGTACTTCACCCTGTGGGAACTCTACGTCGACTACCGCACCGATGATCTGTACGATCTTACCTGTAGCCATCGTTAATCCTCTAACTATTTAGTTTTACCTAAGCTTAAACCGCAGCTGCGCCTGAAACGATCTCAGAAAGTTCTTGTGTAATCGCCGCTTGACGCGCTTTGTTATACACAAGTTCTAAGTCATCAATAATGTCACCAGCGTTATCTGTTGCTGATTTCATTGCAATCATTCGAGCCGCTTGCTCACAAGCAAGGTTCTCAACCACACCTTGGTACACTTGAGATTCGACATAGCGAACCAGTAGTGCATCTAGTAGTGGTTTTGGCTCGGGCTCATAAATGTAGTCCCAAGAATGACTGCGTTTCATTTCTTCGCTGTCTGATTTAGGCAAAGGAAGTAATTGATCGATCGTTGGTTCTTGAACCATAGTGTTTTCAAACTTGTTGAACACTACGAACAGGCGATCTAATTCGCCTTCATCATATTTCTTCAGCATAACGCTTACAGAGCCAATCAAGTCTTCAAGGCTTGGGCGATCGCCCAGACCAGAAACTTGAGCTGCTACTTTCGCGCCGCTGTTGTTGAAAAATGCTGTCGCTTTTGAACCTACAATTGCAAGTTCAACGTCAGCACCTTTCTCAGACCAATCTTTCATGTCGTTCATGGCTTTTTTGAACAAGTTAATGTTCAAACCACCACAAAGACCACGGTCTGTAGAAACGATGATGTAACCAACACGTTTGGCTTCACGTTCCTCAAGATAAGGATGCTTATACTCGAGGCTACCATTAGCCAAATGACCGATCACTTTACGCATTGTTTCTGCATATGGACGAGTAGCTTCCATTGCGTCTTGAGAACGACGCATTTTTGAAGCTGCTACCATTTCCATTGCTTTCGTAATCTTCTGTGTGCTTTTAACACTACCGATTTTATTACGTATCTCTTTTGCGCCGGCCATCGTTACTCTCCGTTAATGGTATGAGGTGGCCCTAAGACCACCTACCAATTACCAGGTCTGGGTTGCCTTGAAATCGTCAACAAGCTTCTTCAGCTCAGCTTCGATTTCTTTATTGAAAGCACCCGTTGTGTCGATCTGTGTTGCTAGATCGGCATATTGACCACGAGCAAACGACAGTAAAGCAGCTTCAAAGTCTAGAACTTTAGAAAGTTCAACGTCTTGAAGGTATCCACGCTCTGCAGCGAAGATTACTAGAGCTTGGTCAAATACAGACATAGGAGCGTATTGCTTCTGCTTCATCAGTTCTGTAACTTTTTGACCGTGGTCTAGCTGCTTCTTAGTCGCTTCATCAAGATCCGAAGAGAACTGAGCAAATGCTGCAAGTTCACGGTATTGAGCTAGAGCAGTACGGATACCGCCAGATAGCTTCTTGATGATTTTAGTCTGCGCCGAACCACCTACACGAGAAACTGAGATACCAGGGTCAACAGCTGGACGTACGCCCGCGTTGAATAGCTCAGTTTGTAGGAAGATCTGACCATCGGTAATCGAGATTACGTTCGTCGGTACGAATGCAGATACGTCACCAGCTTGCGTTTCGATGATAGGAAGAGCAGTTAAAGAACCCGTCTTGCCTTTCACTTCGCCTTTAGTGAATTCTTCTACGTAGTGTTCGCTTACACGAGCAGCACGCTCTAGTAGACGAGAGTGAAGGTAGAAAACATCACCAGGGAACGCTTCACGACCTGGTGGACGCTTAAGCAGTAGTGAGATCTGACGGTAAGCGACAGCTTGCTTAGATAGATCATCATAAACAATCAGTGCATCTTCACCGCGATCACGGAAGTATTCACCCATCGCACAACCAGCATACGGTGCAAGGTATTGCAGCGCTGCAGATTCAGAAGCCGATGCAACAACAACAACAGTGTTTGCTAGTGCGCCGTGCTCTTCTAGTTTGCGAACTACGTTAGCAATAGTCGACGCTTTTTGGCCGATAGCTACGTAGATAGAGAAAATACCAGAATCTTTTTGGTTAATAATCGCATCGATCGCCATTGCTGTTTTACCAGTCTGACGGTCACCGATAATAAGTTCACGTTGACCACGACCGATAGGGATCATTGAGTCAACAGACTTGTAACCAGTTTGAACAGGTTGATCTACCGATTTACGGTCGATTACACCTGGTGCGATAATTTCTACAGGCGAAGTCAATTTAGCTTCGATTGGACCTTTACCATCAATTGGCTCACCTAGCGTGTTTACAACACGACCAAGCATTTCAGGACCTACTGGTACTTCTAGAATACGACCAGTACCTGTAACTTTCATGCCTTCCTGTAGGTCAGCATACGGGCCCATTACAACAGCACCAACCGAATCACGGTTCAAGTTCAGTGCTAGCGCGTAACGGCCACCCGGTAGTTCGATCATTTCACCTTGCATCACGTCCGCTAGGCCGTGGATGCTAAGGATGCCATCGCTTACAGAAACGATAGTACCTTCATTGCGAGCTTCACTAACAACGTCGAAAGATTCAATACGTTGTTTAATTAGATCGCTAATTTCAGTGGAATTAAGTTGCATGCTCCAATCCCCATTAAGACTGCAATGCATCGCTCAGGCGGTCTAAACGACTGCGCGCTGAGTTATCGATGACTAGGTCTCCGGCTCGAATAATAACTCCACTAAGTAGAGTCTCATCTATACTGCAATTCAGCTGAACTTTGCGCGCAAGGCGCAGTTCCAATTTGCTGATAATGCTTGTGCGTTGTTCTTCAGAAAGTTCAACAGCTGAAGTAACTTCAACGTCGATCTCTTTCTCATACTCTTTTTTGAGTATAAAGAACTCTTTACAAACATCAGGAAAAGCCATTAAGCGGCCATTCTCTGCCATCACTTTAATTAAGTTCTGGCCGAATTCATCAAATTGTTCGCCACAAATTACAATGAATACTTCAGCTAATTTTTCAGCAGTCATAGAACCGCTTAATAAATTGTGAACATCATCATTTTGTGCCACTTCGGCAGCAAAAGTAAGCATTTGACCCCATTGGTCTAGCTCACCTTTATCTACCGCAAAGTCAAACGCTGCTTTAGCATAGGGGCGTGCGATTGTAGTCAAATCAGACATATACAGCCCCTTGCTTTAAAGTTTTGCAGTAATGTTGTTAAGAAGATCATCGTGTACATCTTTATCGATTGTACGCTCAAGGATTTTCTCAGCACCAGCTATAGCCAGAGTTGCGACTTGTTTGCGCAGGTCATCACGGGCACGTGTACGCTCTGCTTCAATTTCTGCTTCAGCTTGCGCTAAGATTTTCTGGCGTTCTGCCTGAGCTTCTTCGCGTGCTTCATCAATAATTTGAGCTTTACGTTTGTTTGCCTGATCAATAACCTCAGTTGCAGTGCGCTTTGCTTCTTTCATTTGCTCAGAAGCGTTGGCTTGTGCCAGGTTCAAGTCTTTAGCAGCGCGTTCAGCGGCTACAAGACCGTCAGCAATTTTTTTCTGACGTTCTTCAATTGCTTGCATGATTGGTGGCCATACATATTTCATGCAGAACCAAACAAACAGTGAAAAAGCAATTGCTTGACCTAGCAGAGTTGCGTTCATATTCACAACAGCTACCCCTCGTTAAGAATCAACTACAAAAATTTAATTAACTATTAAAGAGTTAATTAGCCTGCTAGTTGACCAACAAATGGGTTAGCAAACGTGAATAGTAGTGCGATTACGATACCGATCATTGGAACAGCATCCAGTAGACCAGCGATGATGAACATCTTAACTTGTAGCATTGGAGCCATTTCAGGTTGACGCGCAGCGCCTTCTAGGAATTTACCACCAAGAATAGCAAAACCAATTGCAGTACCTACGGCACAAAGACCAACAATAATAGCAACAGCGATTGCTGAAAAACTTAGTACAGTTTCCATTTACGTTCTCCGATTAACATTAATAGTTAGAATAAAGCTTAAAAATTTTTTAGTGATCACTATCTTCATGAGCCATTGATAAGTAAACGATTGTCAACATCATGAAAACAAACGCTTGAATCAATATAACTAAGATATGGAAGATAGCCCAAGGTAGTGCACCTACCCATTGTAAGTACCACGGTAGCATTGCCGCGATAAGAATAAACACCACCTCACCCGCAAACATATTACCAAATAAACGCATACCTAGAGATAGTGGCTTCGCTAATAACGAAATTACCTCAAGTACCAAGTTAAATGGGATCATGATTGGGTGATTAAATGGATGCAGTGCCAATTCTTTAGCAAATCCGCCTAGGCCTTTCACTTTGATGCTGTAGTAGATCATCAGAGCAAAAACACCCAAAGCCATTGCCATGGTTATATTTACATCAGCTGTAGGAACCACTTTCAAGTAAGGGATACCTAGCCAATGCTCTGCAGGATATGGTAAGAAATCGATAGGCACTAAGTCCATCAAGTTCATAATGATAATCCAGCAGAATATAGTCAGTGCTAGTGGGGCAATCAGAGGGTTGCGACCATGGAAAGTTTCTTTAACGTTGTCGCCAACGAATTCCACTACCATTTCAACAAAACACTGAAGCTTACCAGGTACACCTACTGTTGCTTTCTTAGCGACTGAGCGAAAAACCCAAAGGAATAACATCCCTGTCAACACCGAAAAAAACAGACTGTCTATATGTACGTTCCAGAAACTTGTCTCCTCTACAAGACCAAACTTAGCTAAAGAAAGGTTTTGTAAATGGTGTTCAATGTATCCGGATGCTGTTGGCGCAGCCATAACTCATCCTATTTTTTATTGTTAATGAAAAGCACTGGCGCAAAGATATTAATACCTAGAACCAGTAAATAGGTCAGTTTGAGGGGAATTAATTCCACCTGCATATACATGTAGACAATAGAGAATAGTAGAACTGTGATAAGGATCTTTAGTGCTTCACCTGCATAGAACGACGCCGCAACTAACTTAGTTGCGCGAGCTCCACAAAATAGGAAAGCACACACACAAAAAACCACATTCGCGATGACAAAAATACCGCCACCAACCAATGCAGCAAAACCCCAATCAGGATTAACAGCTAAACCTAACCCTATCGCCACTAATATAACCGCGCTAAGCTCGATCAATAACATTTGCTTTGCAAGCACTCGTCCTGGTCTTGCTAACGCCGCTACCATGTATTCGTTCCTCTTTAAGCCCACTTTACCACTCGCTTAAAAGCGTGCTGAGAAATTGGCGAAAATTATACGTTCAGCCAAATTGATTGCAATAAGAATGCAGCAATCATTTACATTTCTGTATACAAACCGACAACTTTTGTAAGAAATTACTTGTTTATTACATAATTGACCTAAATCAATTATCTCATTTAGTACTCTAGTTTAGCAATAAGTTGCTCTAATTTGTGAGGCTCATCAAGAGTAATTGTCACTTTTGACTTACCGCTAACAGAACGAGTAACTGAAACGTTTGCTTGCAATTTTTCCGTGAGTCTTCGTGAAAGTTCGATGGCCTCAGTGTCTTCGGGCTTCGATTCCGCTTCAACGTCTGGTTTTAAGCACTTTTTGACAAGTTGCTCAGTTTGACGCACGGTCATTTTTTTGGTTGCTGCAGTATTCGCTGCCTCAACCTGGGTAACACCTTCAAGTGCAAGCAGTGCTCTAGCATGCCCCATTTCTAGTTGTTTACTGGAAACTAAACCTTTTACTTCATTTTCGAGCTGATTTAGACGTAATAAGTTACTAACGGTAGCTCTGGATTTACCAATCACATCGGCGACCTGCTGATGTGTCAGTGAAAACTCGTTCTGCAAGCGCTCTAGCGCTTGTGATTCTTCGATAACATTCAGATCTTCACGTTGAATGTTCTCGATCAATGCCATCGCAATCGCGGCCTTGTCTTCTACTCTCTTGATCAAGCATGGAACTTGTTTAAGACCAGCTTGACGAGCCGCTCTCCAACGACGTTCACCAGCAATAATCTCAAACTGGTCGTGCGCCAATGGGCGAACTACGATCGGTTGGATAATGCCTTGAGATTGAATTGATGCTGCCAGCTCTTCTAGCGCTTCAGGCGCAATATCCTTACGCGGTTGATATACACCAGGCTTCAAGCAACCAACAGCCAGTTCAATAAGCTCACCATCAGCCGACAACGCCTGACTATGAGAAGCAACTTGCTGTTTTTCACGAGCCAATGAGCTAGTTGCAAGCAATGCATCTAGCCCTTTTCCTAAACCACGCTTAGACATTGAGCGAATTCCTTTGGTTGGACCTATACTGGGACTTCTTCACGACGCAACATTTCGCCAGCAAGAGCAAGGTAAGCCTTAGCTCCTGCGGAATATTTGTCGTAGTACATTGCTGGCTTGCCGTGACTCGGGGCTTCTGCCAGACGCACATTTCTAGGGATCACAGTTCGGTAGACTTTGCTACCAAAGTGTTTTTTGAGTTGATCAGATACTTCGTTCGATAAGCGGTTGCGAGGATCGTACATAGTACGCAGAAGACCTTCGATCTTCAGGTTCTCGTTTACAACAGCCGCTAGCTTACTGATGGTATCCATCAATGCAGTCAAACCTTCCAAAGCAAAGTATTCACATTGCATAGGAACCAATACGGAGTCGGCCGCAGCCATCGCGTTGATTGTAAGAAGGTTTAATGAGGGCGGGCAATCAATAAAGATGAAATCATAGTTATTGCGAATGGGTTCGAGTGCATTTTTTAAACGAACTTCACGAGCAAACACTTCCATCAGCTTGATTTCTGCCGCAGTAACATCACCGTTCGCGGCGATGAGGTCATAATTGCCAGATGTACTCCGGCAAACCACCTCATCAAATGGGGTGTCTTCAACCAACAAATCGTAAGCTGTTGCTTCAACTTGATACTTGTCGACACCGCTCGCCATAGTGGCATTACCTTGAGGATCGAGGTCAACAACCAATATCTTGCGTTTTGTTGCCGCCATTGATGCTGCTAAATTAATGCAAGTTGTTGTTTTTCCTACGCCACCCTTCTGGTTGGCAATTGCTACGATTCTACCCACTATGGCCTCGCTGATTATCCCTGACGCGATAAAGTAACTAGATGACGCTCTCCATCAAGCTCTGGCACTTGCAAAGCTTTAATGTCTGTCACTGAACACCATTCAGGTAACAGGTCGATTTCGTCTCTAGGATGTTGTCCCTTAAGAGCCAAAAATACACCGGATTGCTCTTTAGGTAAATGGTGACACCACTCTACCATGTCTGTCATTGACGCAAATGCACGACTGAGCACTGCATCAAACTTTTCTTCTGGTTGAAATTCTTCAACGCGACTTTGAACCGGTACCACGTTGTCGATACCCAGCTCATGAATCACCTGTTTGATAAAACGAATACGCTTACCTAGGCTGTCTAGCAAGTAAAACTCGCAGTCTGGATTCATGATTGAGAGCGGAATCCCAGGAAGACCAGGTCCCGTACCCACATCGATAAAGCGCTTACCTTGTAAGTGAGTGCTAACAATGATGCTATCTAAGATATGTTTCACCATCATTTCTTGTGGGTCACGAACTGATGTTAGGTTATAAGCTTTGTTCCACTTGTTCAGTAACTCAACGTAGCCAACCAACTGGCCACGTTGTTTTTCAGATACTTCAAGTTCAGTCTGGCCAATAAGGTGATCCAGTTTTTCGCGTAATGCGCTCATTATGCTTCCTCACCTTTTTTCAACAGGCCGTGTTTTTTCAAGTAAACCAACAGAATTGAGATTGCTGCAGGTGTGATACCTGAAATTCGCGAAGCAATACCAATTGAGTCAGGCTTAGCTGTCGTTAGTTTAAGAACCACTTCGTTAGAAAGTCCTTTTACCTTGCTGTAATCGATATCAGCAGGCAGTTTGGTGTTTTCATGACGCAGTGATTTTTCAATTTCGTCTTGTTGACGCTGAATGTAACCATCGTACTTCACTTGGATCTCAACTTGCTCAGACGCTTGTTGATCTTCCAGTGCAGGACCAAAACGATCCAATGCGGTTAACTGTGAATAAGTCATTTCAGGGCGACGAAGAAGATCTTCACCGCTCGCTTCACGAGACATTGGTGTTTTCAGAATTTGGTTCAGTTGATCAATATCTTCAGATTTTGGATTAATCCAAGTCTCTTTCAGACGTTGACGCTCCTTCTCCATGTTTTCCATCTTCTCGTTGAAACGAGCCCAACGAGCGTCATCAACAAGGCCAAGTTCACGCGACTTTTCAGTCAAGCGGATATCGGCGTTGTCTTCACGAAGCAGCAGACGGTATTCCGCGCGAGACGTAAACATGCGGTAAGGTTCTTTGGTACCCATGGTAGATAGGTCGTCGATAAGCACGCCCATGTAAGCTTGGTCACGACGTGGACTCCAGCCTTCTTTGCCTTGAGTAAACAAACTTGCATTCAGACCGGCCATCAAGCCTTGTGCAGCCGCTTCTTCATAGCCAGTGGTACCGTTGATTTGACCCGCAAAGAATAGACCTTTGATAAACTTAGTTTCGTAAGTCAGCTTAAGGTCGCGAGGATCAAAGAAATCGTACTCAATCGCATAGCCAGGGCGAACGATATGAGCATTTTCAAAGCCCTTCATCGAACGAACAATTTGAACCTGTACATCAAACGGCAGACTGGTAGAGATACCATTCGGGTATAGCTCGTGAGTCGTTAGACCTTCTGGCTCAATAAAAATTTGGTGACTGTTCTTGTCAGCAAAACGCATTACTTTGTCTTCAATCGAAGGGCAGTAACGAGGGCCAATGCCTTCAATCACACCCGCGTACATAGGGCTGCGATCAAGGTTGGCACGAATTACGTCATGCGTATTTTCATTGGTATGCGTGATGTAACATGGAATTTGACGAGGTTGTTGAGCTCGGCTGCCCATGAACGAGAAAACAGGCGTCGGGTTATCACCGTGCTGAACCTCAAGCTCAGAAAAATCAACGCTACGCGCATCGATACGAGGAGGAGTACCTGTTTTCAGGCGATCAACTCGGAATGGAAGATCACGAAGACGGTCAGCCAGTGCGATCGATGGTGGATCACCAGCACGGCCACCTGAAGAACTTTCCATACCAATATGGATCTTGCCGCCTAGGAATGTGCCCACAGTCAGAACCACAGCGCTTGCGCGGAACTTAAGGCCCATCTGCGTTACCACACCTACCACTTGATCCTGTTCAACGATCAAGTCATCAACCGACTGTTGGAACAAAGTCAGGTTTGGCGTGTTTTCAAGAACGTTACGAACAAAGGCTTTGTACAGTGCGCGGTCAGCTTGTGCACGAGTAGCACGAACCGCAGGGCCTTTTGATGCGTTCAATGTTCTGAACTGAATACCTGCATGATCAATAGCTTGCGCCATTAATCCACCCATTGCATCGACCTCTTTTACCAAGTGGCCCTTACCGATCCCGCCAATGGCTGGGTTACAAGACATTTGTCCTAGTGTATCGATATTATGAGTAAGTAATAACGTACTTTGACCAGTACGTGCAGATGCGAGTGCGGCTTCCGTTCCTGCATGGCCACCACCAACAACGATGACGTCAAATTTTTCGTGATAAAGCATGAACCGACCTCAGGTATTCAAACGTTTTCTAGATTGATAAAAAGGAGCGATATTCTACCTGTTTTCATAGCCTGAGAAAACGTTTTTGGGATTTTTCGAAAAAGCTGTTTTTAATTAATATAGATAAGATCTTTAAGGAGATCTTTTATTAGATCTATTATTAGGAACGAGGGTATCTGTGGATAAGTCGGAAATGATCAACGAGATCATGGATCTTTTTTGGATCAAATGATGTGATCTAACTTTGATCAGGATGAGGATTAGCTGGGATCAAAATGGCTACTTATTCACAGGAGGAAATTAGCCTAAAACTTGTTATTTGGATAACTATAGGTTAATCACCGTATATGTATGATCTTATCCACAGCAGAAATTGAAAATAGATCGCTAATTTTCGATGTTTTTGAAAAAAAGTTATTCACAATCACGATGTTCAGAGACAAAAAAAGCGGCATAAGCCGCTTTTTGAGAGAGGAGAGAGGTTAAAACTGGTCGCTATGATCGTTGAACCAAGCTTCTGCTGCGTCTTCTGGTACCGGAGTTTCCAATACATCGATGGTAAAACAGTCAGAAATAGGCTGAGCACCGAGCTCTTTCATCTGGCTGTGGACTGATTTTCCCGCCAAACAGAAGGTATCGTAACTCGAATCACCAAGCGCCACGACAGCAAAGCGAACCGGGCTTAAATCTGGAGATTGCTGGGTCAATGCGTCGATAAACGGCTTAATATTATCTGGAAATTCACCCGCACCATGAGTTGAAGTCACCAGCAACCAAAAGCCTTGTTGGGGAATATCATCGAATTCAGGCTGATTATGAAGGGTGATCTCGTGGCCTTGCTCTTCAAGAAGATCATTAAGGTGATCGCCAACGTACTCTGCACCACCTAAGGTGCTGCCTGTAATAATGTGGATCATTAAGCTGTCCTTACTAAAGAAAAAGGCCAGCATGAGCCGGCCTTTAAAGGTTATTTACCAATACAGAAAGAGGTGAAGATACGGCCGAGTAGGTCATCGGAACTGAATTCACCAGTAATCTCGTTAAGGTGTTGCTGCGTTATACGCAGTTCTTCTGCCAAGATTTCCCCTGCCATATAGCCTTCGAGCTGTTGCTGGCCAATATCTAGATGCTCAGATGCGCGTTCTAGGGCATCTAAGTGGCGACGACGTGCCATGAAGCCACCTTCATTGCCACCAGCAAAGCCCATGCAATCTTTTAAGTGATTACGTAGTGCATCAACGCCTTGTCCCGTCTTTGCTGATAGTCGAATCAGAGTTGGATCATTAACATGGCAAATCCCGAGATCTTCACCGGTTTGATCGGCTTTGTTACGAATCACGGTCATTCCGATGTTATTCGGCAGACGATCAACGAAATCTGGCCAGATATCTTTCGGGTCGGTTGCATCGGTAGTGGTGCCATCGACCATAAATAAAACGCGATCGGCTTGAGCAATTTCTTCCCAAGCGCGTTCAATACCGATTTTTTCGACTTCATCCGAGGCTTCACGCAGGCCTGCGGTATCAATAATGTGCAGTGGCATACCATCAATATGGATATGTTCACGAAGTACATCACGGGTTGTACCTGCAATATCAGTCACAATCGCGGAGTCTTTACCCGATAATGCATTCAGTAAGCTCGACTTACCGGCATTAGGACGACCTGCAATCACCACCTTCATACCTTCACGCATGATGGCACCTTGATTGGCTTCTTGGCGAACCGCTTCGAGGTTGTCGATGATAGCTTGTAAGTCAGCACTTACTTTACCGTCAGCAAGGAAATCAATCTCTTCTTCTGGGAAGTCGATAGCGGCTTCAACATAGATGCGTAAGTGAATCAGAGAGTCCACCAGCGTATTAATGCGTTTCGAGAACTCACCTTGCAACGATTGCAGAGCTGATTTCGCCGCTTCTTCTGAACTGGCATCAATGAGGTCAGCAATCGCTTCTGCTTGGGTTAAATCCATCTTGTCGTTCAAGAAGGCACGCTCCGAGAACTCACCTGGGCGTGCTGCGCGTAGCCCTGGAATAGCGAGGATGCGCTTGATGAGCATATCCATTACCACAGGACCACCGTGGCCTTGCAGCTCTAAAACGTCTTCACCGGTAAACGAGTGCGGGTTAGGAAAGTAAAGCGCGATGCCTTGGTCTAGCTCTAAACCATCGTGAGATTTAAAAGGGGTGTACTCAGCGTAACGTGGTTTCAGTACTTTGCCGGTAACTTCAAGCGCAACTTGGGCTGCTTGTGGGCCTGAAACGCGAATAATACCGACGCCGCCACGGCCGGGTGCAGTCGCTTGAGCAACAATCGTATCTGTAGTCATAGTTGTGCCTGCTAGCATGTGAAAGCCAAAAAGGGGCGCTCACGATTAATCAATTAGCTGAATTGTAATCAGCTAAAAACAAAAAGGCGACCTTTTGGTCGCCTTTCTTTGTCTCTTTCTATTATCGAACTTACTTAGAATGTAAGCCTTTCTTTTCCAGCGCGCGGTAGATAAGCGTTTGCTGAATCAGAGTTACGATGTTCGATACTAGCCAGTATAGAACCAGACCTGAAGGGAAGAACAGGAAGAAGAATGTGAACATAACCGGCATAAAGGTCATGATCTTCTGCTGCATTGGATCCGTTACAGTTGTCGGGCTCATCTTCTGGATTAGGAACATTGAAGCACCCATCAGAAGTGGCAAGATGTAGTATGGGTCTTGTGCTGAAAGGTCAGTAATCCAACCGAAGAACGGTGAGTGACGCAGTTCAACAGACTCCATTAGTGCCCAGTATAGCGAAATGAAGATAGGCATTTGCAGAAGGATAGGTAAACAGCCACCTAGTGGGTTTACTTTCTCTTTCTTGTAAAGCTCCATCATTTCTTGGCTCATGCGTTGACGATCGTCGCCGATACGCTCACGCATTGCAGTCAGCTTAGGCTGAAGCATACGCATTTTCGCCATAGACGTGTACTGAGCTTTCGTTAGTGGGTACATAGCACCACGAACGATGAAAGTTAGACAGATGATTGCCAGACCCCAGTTCACAACGATGCCTTGAATGAACGAAAGCAGAGTATGAAGTGGTTTAGCAATGAACCATAACCAACCGTAGTCAACTACTAGGTCTAGGTTAGGTGCAACAGCAGCCATTTGGTCTTGAAGTTTAGGACCAACCCAAAGCGTTGCTTTGAAGTTTGCTTCGTCGCCAGTAGCGATGGTTTTGTTCGGCATGCGAACACCGATGTCGCCAAGGTTACCAATTACACGAGTGTAAAGGTTGCTGCCTGCTTCGTCGCGTGGGATCCATGCACTTGCAAAGTAGTGCTGAATCATCGCTGCCCAACCTTGACCGTTTGCTAGGTTAAGAGACAGGTTGCGATCTTGCATGTCGTCGAAGCTGTATTTTTTGTAACGCGTATCTTCCGTAGAGTAAGCACCACCACGGTAAGTTGGCATTGTTAGGCTACCGCCGTCATCCATTACGTTCTGACGCAGGTGAGCGTACATGCCGAATGTCGCGTTGTTACCAGAGTTGTTGACTACATCGTATTCAACATCCATTGCGTAGCTGCCACGCTTAAGGATGAATGTTTTCGTGTAATCAAGGCCGTTCGCTTGGTAAGTCATCGGGATGCGTAGTTCATCCTGACCATCAGCAAGCGTGAAGCTGTCTGCTGAAACTGTGTAGCTTGGGCGGTTTGTGCTGCTTAAATCGATACCTTGAGGACCCACTAGACCGCTTTGTGCGATAAATTGGTGACCTGGTTCGTTTTTAAGAAGAACAAACGTATCTTCAGAATCGAACTCAGCAGAGTAATCGTTTAGGTTTGCTTTAACGACATCACCACCAACCGTATCAATTGACAGAGTCAGTACATCAGTTGTTACTGTGATAGTTTTAGCAGAAGAAGTAACTTGACCAGGAGCCGGGTCTAGATCATCTGCATAAGATGGCGCTGGTAGGGTGCTGCCAGATTGTGCCTGCTCAACCGCTTGTGGTGCTGGATTCTGAGCTACGTTCCATTGTTGGAACAGTAGGAAAGAAACCAAAGCCAATGCGATTAACAGGATATTACGTTGAGAATCCATCGTTATTTATCTCTGTCTTGTTTTTGGACTGGTGGAACGGGGTCAAAGCCCCCTTCGTTCAAAGGATGGCATTTTAATAGACGTTTGCCTGATAACCAACACCCTTTTACAAAACCGTGAGCTTTCAACGCTTCTATCGCATATAAAGAGCAGGTTGGAGTAAATCGGCAGCGTGGGCCGATGAGTGGACTAATAAACCATCTATAAAAATAGATGGGTATTAGCGCTATCCACGCGAAGGGCGAGACAGGCGAAGCCATAATTTGTCGAGTAGCTTGAACATTTCTTCATTGCTTAAATCTTGCGCGCTCTTCTTAGCGATTACAACAAAATCTTTGTTAGGAAGTTTGTGTTGAGTGTTACGAAAGCTTTCACGAGTAAGACGCTTGAATCGGTTACGACCCACGGCGGTTTTAATCTGCTTTTTCGGAACGGCTAATCCAAGACGAGGATTTGAAAGAGAGTTATTTCGGGCAATGATGGTGAAATGAGGGGAGCCAGCTCGATGAGCTTGCTTGAAGACATTTTGATAATGTTCGGGAGTTAACAAGCGTAACTCCCGACCGAAGGCTAGCTTATTCAAAATAATCAAAGATTACTTAGAAAGACGCTTACGGCCTTTTGCACGACGTGCATTGATTGTTGCGCGACCGTTCTTAGTAGCCATGCGAGCACGGAAACCGTGAGTACGCTTACGCTTTAGAACTGTAGGTTGAAAAGTGCGTTTCATTGTAATTACCTTACTGATCAGTAGTTTTAGGTTTTTGTTAAACCCGGCGTGGGCATTTTTTCTCTTCTTTATATAAGAAAGGAAAACCGACGCCTCTCAACAAAGAGGCGGAATTGTAATCACTGTCACAAAAAGTGTCAATGATTGGGTTAACTAAAATTCCGGTCGGGGGATTATACGTAGAATAACTAAAATCACAAGGATCCTTAGTCGATCCCAACCTTATTTAAGAATTTTTTTAATTTAGGATCCTGTGGATTACCAAAAATATCCTGTGGAGATCCCTGCTCGATAATATGACCGTCAGCCATGAAGATCACTCGGTCTGCGACCTCTCTCGCGAACTGCATTTCATGGGTAACCACCAGCATGGTTTGATGCTGATTTGCCAGTTTTTTCATTAGGTTAAGCACTTCGCCAACCCACTCAGGATCGAGCGCTGAAGTCGGCTCATCAAACAGTAAAAGCTCGGGTTGTAGTGCCATTGCACGGCCAATACCCACCCGTTGTTGCTGGCCACCAGAGAGCGCGGCTGGGTAGCTATCACCTTTGTCACCTAAGCCAATATCATCAAGTATTTGTTGTGCTTTTTCATGGGCTTGCTGTTTTTTCCAACCACGAACGGTAATTAAACCTTCAGCAATATTCTGTATCGCGGTTTGGTGAGCGAACAGTGCATAGTTTTGGAACACAAAACCGGTCTTACGACGCAGTGCAAGCACCTCTGCCTTAGTGTGTTTCTGAGTATCAACCTTGATATCATCAATCGAAATCGTGCCTTGATCGGCTTGCTCTAGAAAATTCACACAACGCAGTAGGGTAGATTTACCCGTACCACTTGAACCTATGATGACAATTATCTCACCTTGTTTGATTTCTAGGTCGATCCCTTTCAAAACTTCGGTGTCACCAAACTGCTTGTGGATACTTTGTAATTTGATCATCGTACATACGCCTTATTCAGTTTCACTTCGGCCCAAATTTGAATACGAGTGAGGATAACCACCACGCCCCAGTAAATCAGTGCGACTGCTAAGAAAGCCTCGAAGAAGCGGAAACTTGAAGAAGCCTCCATCTGAGCTTTAGCCATGATTTCGGCGACACCTAGGGTGAAGGCAAGTGAAGTCGACTTGATCATATCGATGAAGTAGTTCATCAACGACGGCAGTGCCACGCGAGTTGCTTGCGGTAAGATCACTCGGCGCATCGCTTGGCTGGTTGTCATACCGACCGAAAGGCTGGCTTCCATCTGGCTGCGATCAATACCGATAATCGCGGCACGAATACTTTCTGCCATATACGCGGCAAAGTGCAGGGTTAAGCCAATCACAGCGGCGCTGAAGGCATCCAACCCAACCATCCACGGGAAGACTTGTGGTAAGCCGTAATAAAGGAGGAACAGCTGCACCAACAGTGGTGTGCCTCGGAAGAAGCTAATGTACAGCTGGCTCAGTTGGTCGAGCACTGGGATTTTGAATACACGAATATTCGCCAGTATCAGAGACAGGATCAGAGCAAAGAACAAGCCCCAGGTCGCCATCTCCATCGTGGTGCCTAAATACTTCAGTAGTATTGGCAACAGCTCTAGCATGTAATTAAAGTCAAATCCCATAATCTATCTCGTATTTTTATTGGCAGTGTTGTTCTATATGTAAGTACTGTTGTATCAGGTTTTTTAATCAGTGCACAAAAGCAAAAAGCCCACCGCTGTATAAAGCAGTGGGCCTTGAATGGAGAAAGTGAGTAATTACTTCTGAGTAATGTCCGCACCAAACCATTTCTGAGAGATACTTTCTAGCGTACCATCTGCGCGCATTGCTGCTAATGCTTCATTTACTTCTGCTTGCAGTTTTTTGCCGTTATCGTTGTCGACGAAAGGCCAAGCGTTTTCAATTGTTTCGAATGGCTGACCTGCTAGTTGTAATGGTAGACCAGTCTTCTTGATAAGCTCTAGTGCTGATAGGCGATCCATTACGAATGCATCGGCACGACCCAGTGCCACGTCATGTTCAATACCTGTATCGTAGGTTTTTACATTGATCTTGCCATCTTTGTCGTAGCTGCGAAGCAGTTGTTCAAAGTTTGAGCCTAGGTTTACCGCAACCGTCTTGCCATCAAGGTCTTCGATGCCTTTAATGCTGTCATTACCTTTACGAACGGTAATTTGTGCGCCGTCTACTACGTATGGGTCTGCGAATAGGTATTTCGCTTTACGTGCATCCGTCATTGTAATTTGGTTTGAAATGGTATCGATGCGACCCGTTTCAAGAAGACCAAACAGACCAGAGAAGTTTGCCGTTACGTATTCAACCTTGTAATCGTTACGCTTACCGATCTCATCCCATAAATCCACTTCAAAACCCTGTAGCTGGTCTTGTTTAACGAACGTAAACGGGAAATAGCGACCAGACATGCCGACTTTAACTTCAGTCGCAGCTTGAACAGTAGCAGCAGAGAGTGCGATAGCCGCAATTGCAGCCTTAATCCAGTTATTCATTTGGTAACTCCTTATATTTATGGGTTTGGATGTTACTGGGAAAATGCTCACTAGAATAAATAACCAGATGTTATTAACCATAACCAGATTGAATTCCCGATTTGGGGATAACTAGCAAGGATCCGGGCATAAGTGGATCATTGTGTGAGTAAATTAGGGGCAAGATGTGTGGATCCACCGATAAATTACAAATTTATTGTGAATAACTTGGATCTTATTCACTGGATCTGTGATCAATTGCTGGTGATCTGACTTATCAACAGGTAAAATTAGCGGTCATTTCATATTACTTTAAATAGAGTGAGGGCACCGTGTCATCTTCGCTTTGGTTGCAGTGTTTGCAACAGCTTCAAGAAGAGTTACCAGCTACAGAATTCAGTATGTGGGTTCGTCCGTTACAAGCGGAACTCAATGACAATACTCTAACTCTATTTGCACCGAACCGTTTCGTACTCGATTGGGTTCGTGATAAGTATCTAAATAGCATTAACCGTCTGCTGCAAGAATATTGCGGTAACGATATCCCACATCTTCATTTTGAAGTGGGAAGCAAGCGTGTGATTGCACCAAAGCCTGCGACACCGACACCAACTCAGACTCGCACTGCAGCTGATGTGGCCGCTGAGTCATCAGCACCTGCGCAATTACAAGCTCGCAAACCTGTCCATAATATCTGGCGTGATGAAGAGCCTGTCGCGGTTGACTTGAATCACCGCTCAAACGTGAACCCAAAACATAAGTTCAATAACTTTGTTGAAGGTAAGTCGAACCAACTCGGTTTGGCTGCGGCACGTCAGGTTTCTGATAACCCAGGTACAGCCTACAACCCGTTGTTCCTATACGGCGGCACTGGTTTAGGTAAAACGCACTTGTTGCATGCGGTGGGTAACGCCATTGTTGATAATAAGCCGAATGCGAAAGTGGTTTACATGCACTCAGAGCGTTTTGTTCAGGATATGGTAAAGGCTCTGCAAAACAACGCGATCGAAGAATTTAAGCGCTACTACCGTAGTGTTGATGCATTGCTTATCGATGACATCCAATTCTTTGCTAATAAAGAGCGTTCTCAAGAAGAGTTCTTCCATACCTTTAACGCGCTGCTTGAAGGCAACCAACAGATCATCCTCACGTCTGACCGTTATCCAAAAGAGATCAACGGGGTAGAAGATCGTCTTAAATCTCGTTTCGGCTGGGGTTTGACGGTAGCGATTGAGCCACCAGAGCTTGAGACACGTGTTGCGATCTTGATGAAGAAAGCCGAAGACCACCAAATTCACCTTGCGGATGAAGTGGCGTTCTTTATTGCCAAGCGTCTACGCTCTAACGTTCGTGAACTGGAAGGCGCATTGAACCGTGTTATTGCGAATGCAAACTTCACTGGCCGCCCGATCACGATCGACTTCGTGCGTGAAGCACTGCGTGACTTACTTGCCCTGCAAGAAAAACTGGTCACTATTGATAACATTCAAAAGACAGTCGCTGAGTACTACAAAATCAAAGTCGCTGATCTATTGTCTAAGCGTCGTTCTCGTTCTGTTGCTCGTCCACGTCAATTGGCGATGGCACTGGCGAAAGAGCTAACAAACCACAGCTTGCCTGAGATTGGCGATGCATTCGGTGGTCGTGACCACACGACGGTACTACATGCTTGTCGTAAGATTGCTCAGCTGCGTGAAGAGAGCCACGACATTAAAGAAGATTATTCGAACTTGATTCGTACCCTTTCTTCTTAATACACAGTATTCTTAACCTTAATAAGCAGAATCTTGGCCACGTACTATTACGCAGTGCCATTTAGACCGTAAGAGCAAGATATGAAATTTACCATTGAACGTAGTCACCTGATTAAGCCATTACAACAAGTATCTGGCGCACTCGGTGGCAGGCCAACGCTTCCAATTCTAGGAAACCTACTGATTAAAGTAGAAGATAACGTGTTGTCGATGACAGCGACGGATCTAGAAGTTGAACTGATCAGCCGTGTAACGCTTGAAGGTGATTTCGAAGCGGGCAGCATTACCGTACCTTCACGTAAATTCCTAGATATCTGCCGTGGATTGCCAGATAACTCAGTGATCACTGTGGTATTGGATGGTGACCGTATTCAGGTTCGCTCTGGTCGTAGCCGCTTTTCTTTAGCAACATTACCTGCGGCAGATTTTCCAAATATTGAAGACTGGAGCAGTGAAGTTGAAGTGTCAGTGACACAAGCTGAACTTCGCGGTCTTATCGAGAAAACACAATTCTCAATGGCGAACCAAGATGTTCGTTATTACCTCAACGGTATGTTGTTTGAGATTGAAGGCTCTATCCTGCGCAGCGTGGCGACCGATGGTCACCGTATGGCAGTATCTCAAGCACAACTGGGTGCGGATTTTGCTCAGAAGCAGATCATTGTTCCTCGTAAAGGTGTTCAAGAGCTAGTGAAGCTATTGGATGCACCTGAACAGCCAGTAACACTGCAAATTGGTAACTCTAACGTGCGAGCTGAAGTGAACAACTATGTCTTCACTTCTAAGCTGGTTGATGGTCGTTTCCCTGATTATCGCCGCGTAATGCCGCAAAATACCACCAAGACACTTGAAGCTGGCTGTGATGAATTACGTTCAGCATTTTCTCGTGCTGCGATTCTATCGAATGAAAAATTCCGTGGTGTTCGCGTTAACCTTGCGGATAGCGAGATGCGCATTACCGCGAACAACCCAGAGCAAGAAGAAGCAGAAGAAGTACTCGATGTTAACTTCGACGGTGACGCGCTAGAGATTGGCTTCAACGTAAGCTACGTATTGGATGTTCTGAACACACTGCGTTGTGAACAGGTTCGCATCTCAATGTCAGACGCCAATGCGAGTGCTCTTATCGAGAACGCACAAGATGACAGCGCGATGTACGTTGTTATGCCAATTCGCTTATAAGCAGCCCTATGTTGACCTACCGAGTCGTGATTGAAGATTAATATGAAGACGTTATGCCTTTATCGCGCTTAATCGTTAAGCAGTTTAGAAATATTGAAGCCTGTGACATTCAACCGTCATCAGGCTTTAACTTTCTTATAGGGGCTAACGGAAGCGGCAAAACCAGTGTCCTTGAAGCTGTGTATCTGCTCGGACATGGTCGCTCATTCAAGAGTTCACTTACCGGTCGTATCATACAAAACGAGTGTAGTGAGCTGTTTGTACATGGCCGTTTTATGACCTCGGATCAATTTGAGCTGCCAATTGGCATTAATAAGCAGCGTGATGGCACGACAGAGGTTAAAATAAGCGGTCAAACTGGGCAAAAGTTGGCTCAGTTAGCTCAAGTCTTACCTTTGCAGTTGATTCACCCTGAAGGGTTTGATTTACTAACCGATGGACCTAAGCATCGCCGAGCATTCATTGATTGGGGAGTCTTCCACAGTGAGTCGGGCTTTTATGATGCGTGGGGCAGGGTAAAGCGCCTCAATAAGCAGCGAAACGCCTTATTGAAAACGGCAACGCACTATCGAGAGCTGAGCTATTGGGACCAAGAATTGGCCCGTTTAGCAGAAAGCATCAGTCAGTGGCGTGCCACCTACGTTGATCAGCTCAAAGAAGTCGCCGAAGAAATCTGTGCGACCTTCCTTCCTGAGTTTGAGATAAAGATTAACTACTATCGTGGCTGGGACAGAGACACCCCGTACGCCGATATATTAGAAAAGAATTTTGAAAGGGATCAGCAGCTTGGTTACACCTTTAGTGGGCCAAACAAAGCGGATCTGAAGATAAAAGTGAACGGCACTCCAGTGGAAGATGTCTTGTCACGAGGTCAATTGAAGTTGATGGTGTGCGCGCTACGAGTAGCACAAGGGCAACACCTCACTCAAATGACAGGTAAGCAGTGCATCTATTTGATAGATGACTTCGCTTCCGAATTAGATAGCCAACGCCGAGCACGTCTTGCTGAGTGTTTAAAGGCGACCCAGGCTCAAGTTTTTGTAAGCTCTATTACCGCTGATCAGATTGCAGATATGCATGACGAAAATAGCAGGATGTTTCATGTGGAACATGGCAAAATAGAGCAAGGATAATTAGTCAGAGAGTAACTATGTCAGATAATTACGATTCATCGAGTATTAAAGTACTGAAGGGTCTGGATGCGGTACGTAAGCGTCCTGGAATGTACATTGGCGACACGGATGATGGTACCGGTCTGCACCACATGGTTTTTGAGGTGGTAGATAACTCTATTGATGAAGCGCTAGCTGGTCACTGTAATGACATCATTGTAACTATCCATGAAGATAGTTCTGTGTCTGTGAGCGATGACGGCCGTGGTATTCCAACAGAATTGCACCCAGAAGAAAACGTATCTGCAGCCGAAGTAATCATGACGGTTCTTCACGCTGGTGGTAAGTTCGATGATAACTCGTACAAGGTATCTGGTGGTCTGCACGGTGTTGGTGTTTCAGTAGTTAACGCACTTTCTAAGCAAGTTACTCTTACTATCCACCGCGGTGGCAAAATCCACACTCAAACCTACAGCCACGGTGAGCCTCAAGCGCCACTAGCGGTTATCGGTGACACGGATAAAACAGGTACAGAGATTCGTTTCTGGCCGAGTGAAGAAACCTTCACTAACATCGAGTTCCATTACGACATTTTAGCTAAGCGTCTACGTGAGCTATCATTCTTGAACTCAGGTGTATCAATTAAGCTAATTGACGAGCGCGAAGAAGACAAAATGGATCACTTCGAATACGAAGGCGGTATCCAAGCGTTTGTTGAACACCTTAATACTAACAAAACGCCAATCATCCAAAAAATCTTCCACTTTAACTCTGAGCGCGAAGACGGTATTACCGTTGAAGTTGCGATGCAGTGGAATGACGGCTACCAAGAAAACATCTACTGTTTCACCAACAACATCCCTCAACGCGATGGTGGTGCTCACTTAGCAGGTTTCCGTGCGGCGCTAACGCGTACTCTGAACAGCTTCATGGACAAGGAAGGCTTCTCTAAGAAAGCGAAGACTGCGACCTCTGGTGATGATGCTCGTGAAGGTCTGACGGCGATTGTTTCTGTTAAAGTGCCTGATCCTAAGTTCTCAAGCCAAACTAAAGATAAGCTGGTTTCTTCAGAAGTGAAGTCTGCCGTTGAATCTACAATGGGTGAGAAGTTGTCTGAGTTCCTTATTGAGAACCCAGGTGAAGCGAAAACAGTTTGTTCTAAAATTATTGATGCAGCACGTGCTCGTGATGCAGCGCGTAAAGCTCGTGAAATGACTCGTCGTAAAGGCGCATTAGATTTAGCGGGTCTTCCTGGTAAGCTTGCTGACTGTCAGGAAAAAGATCCTGCACTGTCTGAACTATATATTGTGGAAGGAGACTCTGCTGGCGGTTCAGCTAAGCAGGGGCGTAACCGTAAGAACCAAGCAATCCTACCGCTGAAAGGTAAAATCCTTAACGTAGAGAAAGCACGTTTCGATAAAATGCTGTCTTCTCAAGAAGTAGCAACGCTAATCACCGCTCTTGGTTGTGGTATTGGTCGTGACGAATACAACCCAGATAAACTGCGTTACCACAACATCATCATCATGACCGATGCCGATGTCGATGGTTCTCACATCCGTACCCTGCTACTGACGTTCTTCTACCGTCAAATGCCAGAGCTGATTGAACGTGGCTACATCTACATTGCTCAACCGCCACTTTACAAAGTGAAGAAAGGTAAGCAAGAGCAGTACATTAAAGATGAAGATGCGATGAACCAGTATCAAGTATCTTTGGCTTTAGACAACGCAGAACTGCACGTAAACCCTGAAGCGCCAGCATTTGCAGGTGAAGGTTTAGAGAAGCTTGTTCAGCAATACAATGCAGGCATCAAGCTTGTTGATCGTATGAGCCGCCGTTACCCACGCGCATTGGTTCACGAACTGATTTACGTTCCTCGTCTAACGGCCGAGCAGTGTCATGATGACGCGGCAGTTGAAGCTTGGGGTAAGCAGCTTGTTGAACAGCTAAACGCGAAAGAAGTAGGTGCAAGCCAATACAGCCTTGAAGTTGAAAAACACGAAGAGCTAGGCTTAAGCGTTCCTAAGATTGTGGTTCGTACTCATGGTGTGACTCATGAACACCTACTAAGCATCGATCTTATTAACTCTAAAGAGTTTGGTAAGCTAGCGGATCTTTCTGAAGCTCTTGATGGCTTGATTGAAGAAGGCGCTTACATTAAGCGTGGTGAGCGTACTCAAGAAGTTTCTAGCTTCGTTGATGCTCTGAACTGGTTAGTGAAAGAGTCTCGTCGTGGTCTAAGCCTACAGCGATACAAAGGTCTAGGTGAGATGAACCCTGATCAACTTTGGGAAACCACGATGGATCCTGAAACTCGCCGTATGATGCAAGTAACAATTGAAGACGCTGTTGGTGCTGATTTGTTGTTTACGACGCTAATGGGTGACCAAGTTGAACCTCGTCGTAACTTCATCGAAGAGAATGCACTGAAAGTAGCAAACCTAGACGTTTAGTCTCTTTGATACTTCGCTCTTTGGCTTAATTTCTGTGTCAGAGGTGCTCACATACATTCGTATGCTCCGCGCCTCTTCCTTGAACTAAAGCCAAATAGCTTCGTCTCAAAAAACTAAAATCATTTTAAAGCACTATCCTTTGGATGGTGCTTTTTTATGTTTGTAAGATATTGAAAAATATTGAGTTGCAAAAATAATTGAAAATAACCCCTTGAAACTATTTTGCTCAATCCATATATCTATTTGTGAAGAGGATGACTGTCTTGCTCTACAAGAGAAGAAACAGAACCTTCATTACCGCTAACGAAGTATCGCTCAATAGAGGATAACTTTGGCAGCACACAACTTAAAAATTGATTCATTGCCATGTCCCAGCGTTGTCGCCAATAGAGGTGAAACCCGAGGAATGCGAATTGAATCTCTTAGCTGTTTACTGGGTCACACACAGGTTAGATCCAAGTAAAATTCGCAGCTAAGACTATTGCTTACTAAAAGGATAGCATTATGAGAACTGTAGATTTCACTCCACTTTACCGCAACGCAATCGGCTTCGATCGTCTATTCAACATGATGGAAGCGAATACATCGAAGAACTCTTCTGGCGGTTACCCTCCATACAACATCGAGCAAAAAGACGAGAACAACTACCGTATTACTATGGCAGTCGCTGGTTTTGCTGATGACCAATTAGATCTGACTCAGAAAGAGAACATGCTAATTGTGAAAGGTGAGCGTAAAGCAGAAGCAGAGAAAACCTTCGTATACCAAGGTATCGCAGAGCGCGATTTCGAGCGTAAATTCCAACTGGCTGACTACGTAAAAGTGGTAGGTGCAAGCATGGAAAATGGTCTTCTTCACATCGACCTCGAACGCGAAATCCCAGAAGCGATGCAACCACGTAAGATTGCTATCAATGGTAATAGTTTACTAGAAGGCTAATTACTGTTAGCTCCTTAGAGCTAAAAAATATCGGGAAGTAAAAGTGAAAGAGCACCTAATGAGGTGCTCTTTTTGTATTTGACCTGCGGTAAGCTAAAAGCTCTTATTACTGCTCTGAGTAAGCCTTTTTCACTTCTTCAGCAATGATAGCAATGCCTTTCTGCATCGCCTCATCATCTTGTACGTAGTTCATGCGTAAGCACTGGTGAGCATGATCCCACTCGTCTTCTTGGCCGATAAAGAAGTATTCACCCGGAACAATCAATACGCCGCGAGCTTTAAGGCGGTCGTACAGTTCCATTGTGGTGATCGGCAGCTCATCAAACCATAGCCATAAGAAGATAGCGCCTTCAGGCTTGTGAATACGGAAGCGAGGGTCGTCGATAGCGTCTTGTAACAGTTCAACTGCACGTAGTGACTTATCTTTATAGAAAGGTTTGATTACCTCGCTACTTAAGCGCAGTAAATCGCCTTTTTCAATCATGTGATTGGCAATTGCAGGGCCAACACTGTTTGGCGCTAAGCTAATGATGCCATTCATGTTGGTCAATGCTTGTGTTACTTCTTCACTCGCAATTACGATACCGCAACGCACACCCGGCAAACCAAGCTTAGAAAGGCTCATGCACAGAATCGTATTTTCATTCCAGAACGGTTCGACATCTTCAAAGATGATGTTAGGAAACGGCAGGCCGTAAGCATTGTCGATCAGCAGTGGGATGTTGTTTTCACGCGCCAGTTTATCCAGTTTACGCACTTCTTCGTCGGTCAGTACGTTACCCGTTGGGTTGGTTGGACGAGATGCACAGATAGCCGCGACTGAGTCATCAACCTTTAGTTGTTCAAAATCAACGTGGTATTTAAACTGACGGTTTTCTAGCAGTTCGATCTCTGGGTGGTAAGAGATAAAAATATCGTCATCAATACCCGCGTCGCCGTAGCCGATGTATTCCGGTGCGATCGGCAGTAGGATTTTCTTATGTGAGCCGTCAGGCTGTTGGCCTGCTAGCAGGTTGAATAGGTAGAAGAAGCCACTTTGACTGCCATTAGTCAGGCTGATGTTCTTCTCGCTGATGTCCCAACCGTAGGTCTCTTTCAGCATTGCCGCTAACGATTTGATGAAGCTGTCTTTACCCTGCGGACCATCGTAGTTGGCGAGGGCGGCGATGAGTTCTCCACTGGCGAGCATGTCGGCACTGGCTTGGTTAAAGTAATCGAGCATGGCAGGGATAGCGGCTGGGTTGCCACCACCGAGCATGATAGCGCCAGGAGTGCGCAGGCCATCATTCAAATCATCCATTAAACGAGTGATTCCAGAGTATCGATTAAACTTTTCGCCAAACTTAGAGAACTGCATTACTAATTTTACCTAATTCATTGTGATTGCTTGTTACGTGTCATTAAGGCAGACCTTATGTCTGCCATCAGTGTATTCCTTGAACATACCGCAATGTTTTTGCGACGCATAGCGCCAAATGCTCTAACACGTAAAAAACTTCTATAAAGTTTGGTTAATGAGTGACAGCTTGCTTATTGAACGTACCTTTAGCGATAAAAAAAGGAGAAGCCTAAGCTTCCCCTTTAGTTTCTGGTGTTTATGTTAATGAAGGTTTAGTTCGAACCGGTATAAACGACTAATACCTTGTCATCTTGGTATTGGCGTTCGAACGCATAGTAGCCCTTGCTGTTACGGATGATGTGCTTACCCTGAGCAACGGCTGGGTGGCGTTGGCGGAATTGGCCAAGCGCTTGCCAGTGTTCTAGCAGCTCTGCACGTTCGCCAGTGATTTGATCCCAAGGCATGTCTGAGCGTGTGCCTTGCATTGGATCAGACCCCGTTGGGCCAAAGTCTCGGGCGATTTCATCGCCGTAATAGATCTGTACCGCACCGGGAGCCAGCATCAACGCGTTTGCAGCTTTGGTTTGTTTTGCAAAGTCACTGCCATGTTGTGTCCAGAATAGCGAGGTGTCGTGAGACGAAAGGTAACTCAGTACGTTGAACTCGCTGTCGTTGTTGATCTTCTCTGCGTATCGAAGGTAATCAGCATCAAGATCGGATAGGCACTTGAGCGCCTTTGGTGCGATATCACTCTGGAATTCAAAGTTGATGATCGAATCAAATCCGTTAGCGAAGTAATCTGATTTGACCACGCTGTGTGCCCATACTTCGCCAGTCATCCAGAAGGGTAAGTCATCCAAGGCCTTGTCTGGGTTGTTCTGTTTCCACTCGGCAAGTGCCTGGTTGGTGCTCTCTTTCAGTTCTGCCCATGCTTCGAGTTCAACGTGTTTAGCGGTATCGACCCTGAAACCATCGACACCATATTCGCGCACCCAATCCGATAACCAAGTGATTAAATGGTTACGAGGTGTTTTGAGTTCATCGGTCGCGCTGGTGGACTTATTGCGATAGAAATTAGGCAGCCCGATTGTCTCTGTCGACTCTGTTTTGAAATCGGGCAGATGCGCCAAAGACATGGTGAGGTTATTGTAGCCCGGAGAGTCATAGGCGCCGATATCGCTGCGTAGCCAAGCTTTGCCCCACCACTTTTCCCACGCTTCTTTGTCGCTGTAAGAGATGTAGTTGTTGAAGTAGTGCCAGTTCTGACCTTTGGCAGGTTGCCAATCTGTCCAGTTTTCGCCAAGTGTTTGTTTGGCTTCTTCGTCAGTTAGGTTGAGCTTACCAAAATCAAACTCTTGCATGTCGGCAAGCGTCGCATAGCCGGTGTGGTTCATTACCACATCCCAAACAACACGAATGCCTTTGCTATGCGCGGTATCGATGAAGGTTTTTAGCTCGTCTTCGGTGCCCATGTTGTCATCGAGCTTGGTCCAATCTTGATGGTAGTAGCCGTGGTAGCCGTAGTGTTTGAAGTCACCTCGATCACCGCCGCCAACCCAGCCGTGGATTTGCTCTAACGGAGACGTTATCCAGATAGCATTAGCACCGAGTGATTCTATGTAATCGAGTTTTTCGGTTAAGCCTGCCAAGTCACCACCGTGGAAGGTGCCGATTTCGTCTTGTCCATCTTGGCTGCGACCGTAACTGTTGTCGTTATCAGGATTACCATTGTGGAAACGGTCAGTCATTACGAAGTAAACCGTGGCGTTATCCCAACTAAAGTCAGCTTTGGTTTCTGGTTCTACTTTCTCAAGCAGCAGAACACCTTGGCTATTTTCTGCTGGCTGCATGGTGACGCTGCCATTCGTTACTGTGACTTGTTTGCCTGAAAGAGCGTCTCTAACCACGGTGCCATCATCAAAGGTTTGAGCAACGTCGATGATGGTTGGTTCGTCACTAGGAACCGGACAAGCAAAGCTTTGTACTTGTTGTTGCTTCGGCTTTATCTGAACGGTCAGTTCATTGGTTTGTGGGTTGAGCATAAACTGATAGGTGTTAGCGCGAAAGATCTTGATATGTAATTCAGACTTCTCGGCGCAGTCGTCTAGGCGAAGGGGTTTATTGAATTTGATGCGGTTTTCTTCAGCCAGCGCATAGTTGGTGCCACAGGTATTTTGAGTATCGCTGATAGAGAAGGTATAGCTACCTTTCGCGAGTTCCTGTTCTGCAATCACGGTGCCTTTACCGGATGATTCGAATACGACAGTGTCGTTATCAATTGTCAGTAATAGGTTGTTGTCACTGGTTTGGCTGCATGCGCTGAGTGCGAGTATTGAAAGCGCGAGTACTGTTTTTTTCATTGTTCCCTTCCCCTGAATAAACAGGTCAGTTATAGCAAACAATGCCCTCTACAGTCTGAGTGCTGTTTCATTCAGTTAATCAATAAGACCTCTACAAACAAATGCTTGGTTCACAAAAACAAAAAGGGAAGCTTTCGCTTCCCTTTGGGTGTTTACCGTTAATTACTCAGAGTATGACTTAGAGTATGACTTAGAGTAATTGTCTCACTTGTGCTTATTTTTGCAGTAGAGAGATGTCAGCAATCTGTAGGAACAGGTTACGTAGGTTGTTCAGTAGCGTTAGACGGTTCTTCTTAAGCGCTTCGTCATCAGCCATCACCATTACGTTATCGAAGAATGCATCAACTGGTTCACGTAGATCAGCAAGCTTGCTTAGGGCTTCTTGGTAGTTACCTGTTGCGAATGCTGGTTCTAGTGCTTCCGTCATTACTTCAACGTTTTCAGCCAGTGCTTTCTCTGCGTCTTCTTGAAGAAGCGTTAGGTCGATTTCAGCTGGTAGCTCGCCATCGAATTTCGCAAGGATATTACCTACACGCTTGTTCGCTGCTGCTAGTGCTTCTGCTGCTTCCAGCTCACGGAAGTGAGAAACCGCTTTAACACGTTGGTCAAAGTCAGCAGGCTTAGTTGGACGACGTGCTAGTACCGCTTGGATGATATCAACGCTGAAACCAGCATCTTGGTACCATGCGCGGAAACGACCTAGCATGAAGTCGATAACGTCAGCTTCTACGTTTTTGTTAGTCAGCTTGTCGCCTAGTAGCTCTTTCGCTTTGCCGATCAGATCGGTTAGGTCTAGGTTGTAGCCGTTTTCAACGATGATACGTAGCACACCTAGAGACGCACGACGAAGTGCAAATGGGTCAGAACCTTTTGGTGCTTGGCCAATACCGAAGATACCTACGATAGTGTCTAGCTTGTCTGCCATTGCTACTGCTGAAGAGATACCAGTGCTTGGTAGATCGTCACCCGCGAAACGAGGCATGTATTGCTCGTAAAGTGCCAGTGCAACTTGCTCGTCTTCACCGTCGTGAGTCGCGTAGTGCATGCCCATCACACCTTGAGTATCCGTAAATTCGAATACCATAGAGGTCATTAGGTCACACTTAGCCAGTAGGCCAGCACGCTTAGACTTTTCAACGTCAGCATCGATTTGCTCAGCAATGTAGCCTGCAAGCTCTGTGATGCGGTCTGTTTTGTCTTTGATAGTACCCAATTGCTTCTGGAAGATAGCCTGGTCTAGTTCAGCAAGACGGTCGATAAGCGGGCGCTTACGGTCTGTGTTGAAGAAGAATTCAGCATCAGCAAGACGTGGGCGTACCACTTTCTCGTTACCTTCGATAACGTGACGAGGCTCTTTAGACTCGATGTTCGATACGAAGATGAAGTTCGGTAGTAGCTTCTTGTTGTCATCGTAAACAGGGAAGTACTTTTGGTCACCCTTCATGGTGTAAACCAAAGCTTCAGAAGGGACTTTTAGGAATTCTTCTTCAAACTTCGCTGTCAGTACTACTGGCCATTCAACCAGAGACGTTACTTCTTCAACAAGGTCATCTTCTAGGTCAGCTGTACCGCCAACCGCAGCTGCCGCTTTTTGCGAATCAGCAAGGATGATCGCTTTACGCGCTTCGTAATCTGCCATTACTTTACCGCGCTCTTCTAGGATCGCAGGGTATTGGTCAGCAGAGTCGATTGTGAACTCTTGTTCGCCCATGAAACGGTGGCCACGGATAGTACGAGCAGATGCTACGCCTAGGATTTCGCCTTCAACAAGCTCATCACCTAGTAGCACTGTCAGTGTTTTTACTGGACGGATAAATTGAATGTCTGAGTTACCCCAGCGCATTGCTTTAGGAATTGGTAGGCCAGCCAGTGCTTTCGCAGCAATGTCCATCACCAATTCTTGAACTGGTTTGCCAGCTACTTCTTGTTTGAAAAGAAGCCACTCGCCTTTGTCTGTTTTCAGACGGTCAGCTTGCTCAACAGTAATACCGTTACCACGAGCCCAACCTTGTGCCGCTTTGGTCGCGTTGCCTTCAGCATCGAATGCCACAGAAACAGCAGGGCCACGTTTCTCAACCACTTTGTCTGCTTGGCCTTCAGCCAGTGCAGTTACTTTAAGTGCTAGACGACGAGGTGCTGCGTACCACTTGATGCCTTCGTGAGAAAGCTCAGCCGTTTTAAGACCTGCTTCAAAGTTAGAAGCAAACGCTTCTGCTAGAGAACGAAGTGCTGTTGGTGGAAGCTCTTCCGTACCCAGTTCAATTAGAAAATTCTTCGCCATGATTATTTACCTTCCTTCTTACACATTGGGAAGCCAAGCGCTTCACGTGACGCGTAGTACGCTTCAGCAACTGATTTAGTCAGGTTGCGGATACGAAGGATGTAACGTTGACGCTCTGTTACAGAGATAGCTTTGCGCGCATCAAGGATGTTGAATGCGTGACCTGCTTTTAGAATGCGCTCGTAAGCTGGAAGCGGCAGTGGCTTCTCAAGCTCAAGTAGCTCTTTACACTCTTTCTCGCACTGGTCGAAGAAAGTGAATAGGAAATCTACGTCTGCGTGCTCGAAGTTGTACGTCGATTGCTCAACTTCGTTTTGGTGGAAGATGTCACCGTAAGTCACGTTAGAACCGTCTGGTGCTACGTTCCATACTAGGTCGTAAACAGAATCTACTTCCTGGATGTACATTGCTAGACGCTCGATACCGTAAGTGATCTCGCCAGTTACTGGCTTACACTCAAGGCCGCCAACCTGTTGGAAGTAAGTAAACTGAGTTACTTCCATGCCGTTTAGCCATACTTCCCAACCAAGGCCCCATGCGCCTAGTGTTGGGTTTTCCCAGTTATCTTCAACGAAGCGAATGTCGTGAACAAGTGGGTCAACACCAAGAACCTCTAGGGAGCCTAGGTACAACTCTTGGATATTGTCTGGCGATGGTTTTAGCGCTACTTGGAATTGGTAGTAGTGCTGCAGACGGTTCGGGTTTTCACCGTAACGGCCATCGGTCGGACGACGAGAAGGTTGAACGTAAGCTGTAGACATTGGCTCTGGGCCAAGTGCTCGTAGACATGTCATTGGGTGAGAGGTGCCTGCACCTACTTCCATATCTAGAGGTTGAACAATGGTACAACCGTTTTGAGCCCAGTAATCCTGCAGCGCGAGGATCATTCCCTGGAAGGTTTTGATATCGTATTTTTGCATAGTCAGGTTCGCGCGATTCTTTTAAATGAATGAGAAAAATAACCTCTGAGTATACCGAGATATTCGTAAAGCGAGTAGGGGTAATCTTGTTTAATTAGTGGTCTAAAATGTCGTTTAGTGGATTTTTTTGCCTTTAATGTTTGTTTTTCGGCACAAGTGGATATTTTGATAAGTTTGACACTTGTGTTTGAAAGCGTGGGTGATTAAAATCTCGCGGTCTTTGGGGAGTAGCTTACTTATTCATATCCTATTGAATGAGTTCGTTCGTCAACATAATTGATGCAAAATCATCATGGCGTTCGAGGCAACCACCACCTTGGTGGCGCTTAGCAAGACCTTAGACAAGCATCGTGAACCGGGATGGGGCGCGAGGTTTGTCTTTGGTTAAATATAATAATCTCCATCCCAAATGAGCATGTCGTGAGCGTTTTAGCAATTTCAATTACAACTGTCGCCTTAGCCGAGATCGGTGATAAGACCCAGTTGCTATCCCTTTTATTAGCCAGTCGATATCGAAAACCGATACCTATCATTGCGGCTATCTTCTTTGCCACCATTGCCAATCATGCCCTTGCTGCATGGCTCGGGGTTGTGGTCGCCGACTATCTTTCACCTGAAGTATTAAAGTGGGTGCTGGTGGTTAGTTTCATCGCTATGGCGGGCTGGATTCTGATTCCGGATAAGTTGGATGACGATGAGCAGATATCAAACCGAGGCCCGTTTGTCGCCAGTTTCATCGCCTTCTTCATTGCTGAGATCGGTGATAAAACCCAAATTGCGACCTCTATTCTAGGGGCTCAATATTCTGATGCATTAACGTGGGTGATTCTGGGTACTACGATCGGTATGCTGCTGGCGAATGTGCCTGTGGTGATCATCGGTAAGCTCTCTGCGGATAAGATGCCGCTTGATCTGATTCGTAAGATCACAGCCTTGCTATTCGTGGGTTTAGCTATCGCTGCTGCTTTCTATTAACAGGTGGTATTGAGTCTTATTATACTCAATCAGTAGAGTAATGTGTTGTAGGTCATACTCTTACAGTATTGTGGGGTTTATCGAGCGAATGGACATATAACTGTCATACTTGTCATGATATTTTAATCTTGTGAGTTAAGAACACGAGGGCATGATTATGTTGACGCGTTATATGGGTATTACTCCACAAAGCCAAAGTTATCTATTTACTTTTGGTCTTGCACTTACACTGTTAGGCATGGTGTTGACGGACATGTGGCTGCCAATGGTCGCGGGTGCCATCATCATGACTGCACTTGCGGTAGAGGCTTGGATTCGGGTCGCGCATATTATTCCGATGCGCAAAGATATCCGAGAAATTCAGCATCAGCTGGAGCATCTGCAAAACAAATCTAGAAGCGAATAAACAAAAAGCCGCTCGTACTCTGAGTTCTGTTTAAGAACATAAGGTACGAGCGGCTTTTTTGATACTTGATAGTCGGTGGGGCGTTACGCCTCCAATCCCTTTCTGATCAAATACTGGTAAGGCAACGTTTCTGTTGCTTGGCCTACCAACTGGTGATCCATGAATCGACAAAAGCTCGGAATATCTCGAGTTGTCGAAGGATCGTCAGCTTTTACCAGTAACACATCGCCATCCTGCATGTTTCTAATTGTCTTCCTGACCATCATTACTGGTTCCGGGCAACGCAGGCCTTCAGCTTCTAAAGTATGGGTTGCCAGTTCAGGTTTGAATGTCATGGTTTGTATCTCTATATCTATCTAACGAGTGAATAATACGTCTGCAGAAAAAATATGCAATAAGTGCTTGGCAAACAGAATCATTTCCTATAACTTAGTTAACAAGTTGATAACAACTTGAAGCAAAGGCAACTAGCTAAGGAGTGGCGATGTTGACAGGATTAGATAGATTAACAATTTATTCGGTTCTCTGTTTTATTTCTTTTTGTGCGTTAGTACTACGCTCATCGACAGAGACCTCACTGATGCCTATTTTTGGCATAGTAGCAACGATTATTGGTATTTGGGTAGAGATGCGCCGTTGGCAAGGCATAGCCGAAGAGCAAGAGCACTAACCCGAATACAGCAAGCGAATTCCGATACGACAACATTCCGACACTATCCCCAAATTTTCTTGGGCTTCCCCGCGTAATTGCGGGATTTTTTTTATCTAAAGCATGCTATAAACAACTTAGTGACTAATGGCAATCGTATACAGCTAGGTAAGTGGCGTGGAATTAGAAGACATTTATCGTAGAGACCTTAATTTATTGGTCGCTTTAAAGGTATTGATTGAAGAGGGCAGCGTAAGCCAGGCCGCGCTTCGTCTTAACTTAAGCCAATCCGCAACCAGTCGAGTATTAGGGCGTTTAAGAGAATTACTAAACGATCCGTTGTTTACACGTCAAGGTCAGCACCTTATTCCTACCAAGAAAGCACTCGAGATCAGTCAGCGTATTGATCAGCCTTTGGAGTCTTTTCGCCAATTGCTGAGTCCGAGTGACTTTGACCCTTACTATTGCAGCGAACGTTTTCTGATCGCTACCACCGATTATGCGATGCAAACCATCTTGCCTTATGCGTTGCCTAAGATTTATGAACAAGCACCCAATATCTCTTTGGAGTTTGCTCCGTTGCAGCATGAGCATTTGTTTAAACAGCTCAGCACCGAACGCGTTGATATGGCGATCTGTCGTCCGAGTGGCAGCATTGCACCACTTCATCAAGAAGTCTTGGGGCCGGTTGGTGTGTCGTGTCTGTTATCTAAAAACCATCCATTAGCCGATCAACCTTTAAGCCTTGAAGACTATGTTTCACTCCCACATGCGATGATTGCGATCAGTGATGGTGTTAAGGCTTTATTAGACAACGCGTTAGCCAATCAACAGCCTCGTAAAATGGTGTTGCGTGCTTATCACCTTGAAGCTGCATTGGCGATTGTTGATAGAATGCCGTTGGTGATTACTGTGCCTGCTGATTTGGCTTATTTGGTAGCAGAGCGTTATGACTTGGTTGTTAAGCCATTACCATTTGAATTTATGCCGTTTGATTACTCACTGATCTGGCACTCGCGTTGCGATTCTTCTGCTTCACAACAATGGTTAAGAAGAGTGGTAAAAGAAGAGTGTGGTGAGTTGATTCAAAAACGGATTGCGGATGTCGGTTTGGGTTAACCGGATCTGAGTCTGAGTTCACTTGACCCGAATGACAAAAACGCAAAAGGGCTGATAAAAATCAGCCCTTTGTTGTTTTGGGTTATCCAAGCCTAAAGCTGTTGCTTAAGGTTTGATAACTTTATGTTTGAGAGCCTATAGTTTAATGACTACGCGACCAGTGATTTGACCGTTAGTGATGTCTTCTGCTGCTTGAATTGCACCGTCTAAAGACACTTCTTTGGTTGCTTGAGCGTAGAAAGATTCTGGTAGTAGCTCAGCCAGTTGTTCCCACGCTTTAATACGTTTTTCACGAGGGCACATTACAGAATCAACACCTTGTAGGCGAACGTTACGCAGAATGAATGGCATTACCGTGGTTGGTAAGTCAAAACCGCCTGCTAGACCACACATCGCAACCGCACCGTTGTAATCAATTTGCGCCAATACTTTCGCAAGGACTTTGCTGCCTACCGTATCGATAGCGCCAGCCCACAGTTGTTTTTCTAGTGGCTTAGCTGGTTCTTCTAGTTCAGCACGCTCTACAATACGTGTCGCGCCTAGTGATTTAAGTAGTTCACCGTTTACAGAAGCACGGCCAGTCACTGCTGCCACTTTGTAGCCCAGTTGGTTTAGTAGAGTGATAGATACGCTACCTACACCGCCACTTGCGCCGGTAACTAGGATTTCACCGTCTTCAGGCTTGATGCCAGCATCGACAATAGCTTGAACACAAAGCATTGCTGTGAAGCCTGCTGTACCAATCGCCATTACTTTCTTAGCGTCTAGACCTTTAGGCATCGGCACTAACCAGTCACCGTTTAGGCTTGCTTTCTCAGCCATGCCGCCCCAGTGACCTTCACCAACACCCCAACCAGTTAGAACCACTTCGTCGCCTGCTTTGTAGCGAGGGTCATCAGATTGTGAAACCACACCAGAAAGGTCGATACCAGGAACCATAGGGAAGTTGCGAACAATGCGCCCTTTACCTGTAATCGCCAAACCATCTTTGTAGTTCAAAGAAGAGTAGCTAACATCAATCTTCACGTTACCTTCTGGTAATTGAGATTCTTCAATTTGAGAAACTGACGCGATAGTTTTTTTGTCTTCTTGGTTTAGTACAAGTGCTTTAAACATGATCTGCTCCGTGGAGGAATATTAGGAAACTGAAGTAACTTTAGTTGAATCATCCGAGAAAAAATAATGAAACATCAACATTGAATATATGCGTTTTGTGCATAGATGTCAGGGTTGGTTTTTCTCTCGTTGAGTTCGCTGAACACAATCGATGCATTGTTGGATGCCAAGCAATAAAAAGTGCAGCTATATAAATATAGCTGCACAAAAGATTACCCTTCAAATATTACAGTCAGTAAACGCTATGGGCGTTCAAATACCGTTGCAATACCTTGGCCTAAACCAATACACATAGTCGCCAAGCCGTATTTCACGTCTTGTGCTTCCATCAGGTTGATTAGCGTCGTCGAGATACGAGAACCAGAACAGCCTAGTGGGTGACCCAGAGCAATCGCACCGCCGTTAAGGTTTACTTTCTCGTCAACAACATCCAGTAGACCTAGGTCTTTCGCACATGGAAGAGATTGAGCAGCAAACGCTTCGTTTAGCTCAATCACACCCATATCTTCGATGGTTAGGCCTGCACGTTTAAGTGCTTTTTTCGTCGCTGGTACTGGGCCGTAACCCATGATTGAAGGATCGCAGCCAGCGATAGCCATCGACTTCACGCGAGCGCGAATCTTCAGGCCAAGTGCGTTGGCTTTCTCTTCGCTCATGATAAGCATTGCCGATGCACCATCAGACAGTGCTGATGAAGTACCTGCTGTTACCGTACCGTTTGCTGGGTCAAATACCGGGCGAAGCTGAGATAAGCCTTCAACCGTAGTTTCTGGGCGAATGACTTCGTCGTAATCCAGAGTGAACAGAGAACCGTCTGCAGCGTGAGCTTCGGTTGGCAGGATTTCATTTTTGAAACGACCTTCAACCGTAGCTGCTTGAGCGCGAGCATGTGAGCGTGCTGCGAATGCATCTTGGTCTTCACGGCTAATACCGTGCATTTTGCCTAACATCTCAGCGGTTAGCCCCATCATGCCGGCCGCTTTTGCTACGTGTTTTGACATGCCTGGGTGAAAATCAACACCATGGTTCATTGGTACGTGGCCCATGTGCTCCACACCACCAATCAGGCAGATTTCAGCATCACCAACCATGATAGAGCGAGTTGCATCATGCAAAGCTTGCATAGATGAACCACATAAACGGTTGACTGTTACAGCACCAATCTCAATCGGTAGACCAGCAAGCAAGGCAGCGTTACGTGCAACGTTGAAGCCTTGCTCTAGTGTTTGTTGTACACAACCCCAGTAAATATCTTCAATTTCGACAGGGTTTACTTCTGGGTTGCGCTCTAAAATGCCTTTCATCAAATGTGCAGACAGATCTTCAGCACGAGTGTGACGGAAAGCTCCACCTTTGGAACGTCCCATTGGGGTGCGAAGGCAATCAACAACAACTACATTTTTCATTTTGCTATTCCTTTTCCAAATGTGGGTTACAGAGAACTGGCTTGTTGGCTGTCGTAAAAGCTTTCGCCCTTCGCTGCCATATCAAGCAATAGCTGAGGAACTTGGTACATTGCACCTAAGTCTTGGTAGCCTTTCGCCATTTCAACGAAGTTACCAATGCCCACACTGTCTAAGTAGCGGAATACGCCGCCTCTAAATGGAGGGAAGCCTAAACCGTAAACCAGTGCCATATCCGCTTCTTGCGGTGTCGCGATAATGCCTTCTTCTAGACAAAGCACCACTTCGTTGATCATTGGAATCATCACGCGCTGGATAATTGTTTGGTCATCAAAATCTTGTGGTGCTTGACATACGTCAGCCAAGATAGGAAGAATGTCTTCAGAGAAGGTCTTCTTCGGACGACCACGCTTGTCTACGCTGTATGTGTAGAAACCGCTACCGTTTTTCTGACCGTATTTTTCAGCAACGTAAAGTGCATCAATCGCATCACGACCTTCTTTGCCCATACGCTCTGGGAAACCTTGCGCCATCACAGCTTGTGCGTGGTGTGCAGTGTCTAGGCCTACAACGTCTAGTAAGTAAGCCGGGCCCATTGGCCAACCGAACTTGCGCTCCATCACTTTATCGATCTTAGTGAAATCAGCACCGTCGCGTAGCAACATGCTGAAACCGCCAAAGTAAGGGAAAAGTACACGGTTAACGAAGAAGCCTGGGCAGTCGTTAACAACGATTGGGGATTTACCCATCTTCGCTGCGTAAGCAACCACGCGATTGATGGTCTCTTCTGAAGTTTGTTCACCACGGATGATCTCAACCAAAGGCATGCGATGCACAGGGTTAAAGAAGTGCATGCCACAGAAGTTTTCTGGGCGCTTCAGTGATTTCGCTAGCAGGTTGATCGGAATTGTAGAGGTGTTTGATGTTAGAACCGTGTCTTCACCAACCAAACCTTCCACTTCGCTCAGTACTGCTGCTTTTACTTTCGGGTTTTCTACTACTGCTTCAACAATCACATCCGACTGTTCTACACCCGCGTAATGCAGGCTTGGAGTAATAGAAGACAGAATACCTGCCATCTTGAATCCATCTAAGCGACCGCGTGATAAGCGTTTATTCAACAGCTTAGATGCTTCGTTCATACCTAGATCAAGCGATGCTTGTGCGATGTCTTTCATCATCACTGGCACGCCTTTTAGAGCTGATTGGTAAGCAATACCGCCGCCCATGATACCTGCACCAAGTACGGCTGCACGCTCAGTTGCTTTGTTTGCTGACTTACCCGCTTGTTTCGCTAAGCCTTTGATGTACTGGTCATTCAGGAATAAGCCAACTAATGCTTTTGCTTCTTCCGATTTCGCTAGCTTAACGAAGTGCTTACGTTCGATGTCGAGTGCTGCATCGCGATTGCTGCGTGCTGCTTCTTCAATCGCAATCACAGAAGTAATCGGAGCTGGGTAGTGAGGCCCTGCTTTTTGAGCAACTAAGCCCTTCGCCATGGTAAAGCTCATCATCGCTTCGAGTTTGCTTAGTGAAAGCGCTGATGTCTTTTGTTTACGGCGTAGCTGCCAGTCTAATTTTTCATTAGCAGCCAGAGAAACGGTATTGATTGCCGATTCTAGTAACTGGTCTGTTTCAACAATCGCATCTAACAAGCCAACTTTAAGCGCTTCATCTGCACGGCATGCTTTGCCTTGCGTGATAATTTCCATTGCGCTGTCAGCACCGATAACACGAGGTAGGCGTACACAACCACCAAAACCAGGCATGATGCCAAGTTTGGTTTCAGGTAGGCCAATGCTGGTGGTCTTATCACCGATACGGAAATCGGTAGCGAGTACACATTCACAGCCGCCGCCAAGGGCATGGCCACGCATCATTGAAAGAGTTGGGACAGGAAGGTCTTCGAGCTTGCTGAAGATTGAATTAGCGAATCTTAACCATTCATCAAGTTCTGCTTCTGGCTTAGCAAATAGGCCAAGAAATTCAGTGATGTCTGCGCCTACAATGAACGCGTCTTTGTTTGAAGTTAAGATTAAACCACGTAATCCTGCGTGAGCATTAAGAGCATCTAACGCTTTATCTAGTGATTCTAAAGTAGCAAGGTCGAGTTTGTTTACAGAGGCTGGTGCACAGAAGCTTAATTCCGCAATACCATCTTGTAATTCCTTTACCTGTAGGGTGTTAGCTTGGTAAATCATTGTCTATCTCCATGACATACAATCCACGATTGTTTGAGAGAATCTTGTTATCTTTCTATTATTGTAGAATACCTGGTAAGACCAGTTATCTTAGTCTGTACCTCTGCTTGATTAATTTCAATACATTTTTTAAACAATTGTTTAACATTGTGCGATGGCACAGATCCTCTAACCCTTATTATTCACGCGTGATACACTTCGTCGCTCTTATTAACTAAGTTAACGATATGAATGAACAGCCTTATTTAATACCTTCTGCGTCGGCTCTGTTTGAAGAAGAGATAAAAAAGAGCGTCTTTATTACGCATCTTGCTCATACTCCAAGTGTTGAAGCTGCAAAACAGTTCGTAGAACAGGTGAAAAAAGAGCATTCTTCAGCACGACATAACTGTTGGGGTTTTGTTGCTGGTCGACCTGAAGACTCAATGCTTTGGGGTTTCAGTGATGATGGTGAACCCTCGGGTACAGCGGGTAAGCCTATCTTGGCGCAACTATCGGGCTCTGGTGTCGGTGAATTAACGGCTGTTGTGACGCGCTACTCTGGCGGAATTAAGCTTGGAACCGGCGGTTTGGTTAAGGCTTACGGCGGTGGCGTACAACAAGCTCTCAAGCTGCTTCAAACTATCGAGAAAAAAATAACCACAAAATTACGGCTAGAGTTAGACTATGGCTTTGTGCCGATCGCACAATCCATCATGGCTCAGCATCAGGCTGTTGAGGTCCAAGCGGATTATGGTGTTCAAGTTGAGCTTATTATTGAAATAGAGCTCCTTCAGGTAGATTCGTTTACCCAAACCATGATCAATAAAAGCGGTGCTAAGGCACTGGTAACGAAAGTCAAAGACAACTAGGAAGTGTGAAGCATTTCGCTTCGTTCAATAGCTCATGCAATTTCGCTCAATTATTCGAATCGTCGGATTATTATTAGCACTTTTTAGTGTATCAATGCTTGCTCCTGCGCTCGTCGCACTGATCTATCGAGATGGTGCGGGTGTGCCATTTGTGACGACCTTCTTCGTTCTCTTATTCTGTGGAGCAACTTGCTGGTTTCCAAACCGACGTTATAAGCATGAATTGAAAGCGCGTGATGGCTTTTTGATTGTTGTTCTGTTTTGGACGGTAATCGGTAGTGCGGGTGCGCTGCCGTTTTTGATCGCCGATAACCCCAATGTGTCGGTAACCGATGCTTTCTTCGAATCCTTCTCTGCATTAACTACGACAGGTGCGACCGTAATTGTCGGCCTCGATGATCTGCCTAAGGCGATTCTTTTTTATCGTCAGTTCCTACAATGGTTTGGTGGTATGGGTATCATCGTATTAGCGGTAGCTATCCTCCCTGTTCTGGGTATCGGTGGTATGCAGTTATATCGTGCTGAAATCCCGGGCCCAGTAAAAGATAGCAAGATGACTCCGCGTATTGCTGAAACGGCAAAAGCGCTTTGGTACATCTACCTGAGCTTAACCATTGCTTGTGCAGTGGCGTTTTGGCTTGCTGGGATGAGCTTCTTTGATGCCATCAGTCATAGCTTCTCTACTATTGCGATTGGTGGCTTCTCGACTCACGATGCGAGCATGGGGTATTTCAATAGCCCTGCGATCAACATGATTACAGTTGTGTTCCTTCTTATATCCGCATGTAACTATTCGCTTCACTTTGCTGCATTTGCTTCAGGTGGTGTGCATCCTAAGTATTATTGGAAAGATCCTGAGTTCCGCGCCTTTATCTTTATTCAGGCAGTACTGTTCTTGGTTTGTTTCTTATTACTGCTCAATCATCACTCTTATGATTCGTACTACGATGCTTTCGACCAAGCCTTGTTCCAAACCGTGTCTATCTCTACGACCGCGGGCTTTACAACGACGGGTTTCTCAGAGTGGCCATTGTTCTTACCCGTACTGCTTTTGTTCTCTTCTTTTATAGGGGGATGTGCAGGTTCTACGGGTGGTGGTATGAAAGTGATTCGAATCTTACTACTTACTCTGCAAGGTGCTCGTGAAATGAAGCGTCTTGTTCACCCACGGGCTGTCTATACCATCAAGGTTGGCGGTTCTGCGTTACCACAACGTGTCGTGGATGCGGTTTGGGGCTTCTTCTCTGCTTATGCCTTGGTTTTTGTGGTTTGTATGTTGGCTCTTATTGCTACTGGGATGGATGAGCTGAGTGCTTTCTCTGCGGTAGCGGCAACGTTGAATAACCTTGGCCCGGGCTTAGGTGAAGTGGCAATGCACTTCGGCGATGTGAATGATAAGGCCAAATGGGTGTTGATCGTATCTATGCTGTTTGGTCGTTTAGAGATATTCACCTTATTAATTTTATTGACCCCTACGTTTTGGCGTAGCTAAGGACAACATTGTGGCAAAAGCTCTATTTTTGTATTCAAGCCGTGAAGGGCAAACCAAGAAGATCTTGAACTATATAAAAGAAGAAATGAATGAGTTCGAATGTGAGCTTCAAGATCTGCACACTGTGAGTAATGTCGACTTTGCTCAATACGACAGAGTGTTGATTGGTGCATCTATTCGTTATGGTCACCTTAATAAGAAGCTATATAAGTTCATTGATGCCAACCTTGCTCAGTTGCAATCCAATAAGGTTGCCTTCTTCTGCGTTAACTTAACGGCTCGTAAAGAAGACCAAGGTAAAGACACCCCTGAAGGCAGTGCCTATATTAAGAAGTTTCTTCTTAAGTCACCATGGCAGCCGACTCTAATCGGTGTATTCGCGGGTGCCCTCTATTACCCACGTTATAACTGGTTCGATAAAACCATGATTCGCTTCATTATGAATATGACAGGCGGAGAAACGGACACAACCAAGGAAGTTGAGTATACGAACTGGGAAAAAGTCTCTTTATTCTCTAAGAAATTGCAAGAGATGTAAGAGATGTAAGAGATGTAAGAGAAAAGCCTACTTTTGAGGCGTTTTGAGTTCTTTTTAATCGAACGAATAAAAAAACGAGAAAAACTTCAAAAAGGGCTTGCCAGTGTGATCGAAATCTCTATAATGCCACCTCGCTGACACGGGATGGCTTCAACAGAAACCAAAACGAATCAGC